>JANXRT010000219.1 GCA_025356735.1 Acetobacteraceae bacterium
CGCTGGCCGGCCGGCGCCTGCTGGCCAGCATCCCGACGCTGCTGATCATCCTGGTCGGCATATTCCTGCTGCTCCAGCTCGCCCCCGGCGACACGGTGGACGCGCTGATGGCGCAGATGGGCGGCGGCGATGCGGCGATGAAGGCGCAGCTGCGCTCGTTCTATGGGCTGGACGCCACGGTCCCGGTCCAGCTCGGCCGCTATTTGCTGCGGCTGGCCCGGTTCGACCTCGGCTTTTCGGCGATCTACGGCAAGCCGGCGGCGTCGGTGATCGCCGAGCGGCTGCCGGTCACGCTGCTGCTGATGGCGTCCTCGCTGTCGTTCGCCTTCGCCGCCGGGATGGCGCTCGGCGTGGTCGCGGCGCGCCGGGTCAACCGCTGGCCGGACACGCTGATCTCGACGCTCGGGCTGATCTTCTACGCCACCCCCTCGTTCTGGTTCGGGCTGATGGGCATCGTGCTGTTCGCGGTCCAGCTCGGCTGGCTGCCGTCCGGCGGCTATGAGGAGATCGGCGCCGGGCGCTCGGGGCTGGCCCGCGCCGGCGACATCGCGCTGCACCTGTTGCTGCCGACGGCGACGCTCGCCTTGATCTATCTGGCGACCTACCTGCGCATCATGCGCGCCTCGATGCTGGAGGTGATGACCCAGGATTTCGTCCGCACCGCCCGCGCCAAGGGCCTCGGCGAGACCGGCGTGGTGGTGCGCCACGCGCTGCGCAACGCGCTGCTGCCGATGGTGACGCTGCTCGGCCTGCAGGTCGGCGCCATGCTCGGCGGCTCGGTGGTGGTGGAAAGCGTCTTCGCGCTGCCGGGCCTCGGTCGGCTGGCCTACGAGGCGGTGGTTCAGCGCGACCTCAACACCCTGCTCGGCATCGTCTTCGTCTCCGCGCTATTGGTCATCCTAGCCAATTTCATGGTCGATCTGCTCTACGCGAGGCTCGATCCGCGCATCCAGGGCAGCGGATAGCGTGGAAGGTTTCCGCCGCTACCTGCGAAATCCCGCCGCCGTGGTCGGGCTGGTGCTGCTGATCGTCGTCGTGGCCGCCGCCCTGGCAGCACCGCTGGTCTATCCCGGCGATCCGCTTGGCCTCGCCGGCCGGCCGTTGCAGTGGCCCGGCGCCAACAGGCATTTCCCGCTCGGCACCGATCCGAGCGGGCGCGACATTGCGGCCCAGATCTTCCATGGCGCCCGCATCTCGCTGCTGATCGGCGTCATCGCCACCGCGATCTCGATCGCCATCGGCATCGGCATCGGCGCGCTCGCCGGCTACCACGGCGGCTGGGTCGATGACGCGCTGATGCGGCTGACCGAGGCGTTCCAGACCCTGCCCAACTTCCTGCTGCTGCTGGTGCTGGTCGCGGTGTTCGGCTCCGATATCGCCACCGTGATCCTGGCGATCGGCCTCGTCTCCTGGCCCGCCACCGCCCGGCTGACGCGCGCCGAGGTGCTGACGCTCCGCAACCGCGAGTTCGTCGAGGCCTGCCGCACCCTCGGCATGGGCGACATGCGCATCCTGTTCTTCGAGGTGCTGCCGAACGCGCTGCCGCCGGTGATCGTCTATGCCGGGGTGGTGATGGCGACCTCGATCCTGCTCGAAAGCGCGCTCGCCTTCCTCAATCTGTCCGACCCGAACGTCGCCTCCTGGGGCAACCTGATCGGCGCCGGCAAGGGCGTGCTGCGGGTCCAGTGGTACGTCTCCGCCATCCCCGGCTTCGCCATCCTGGTCGCCGTGCTGGCCGTGTCGCTGGTTGGCCAGGGGCTGAACGACGCGCTCAATCCGCGCCTGCGGGGCCGGGCTTGACGCCACCCGCGCTGGAGATCGCCGGCCTCACGGTGGCGCTGCCGCCGGGCAGCGACCGCCTGTATGCGCTGCACGACGTATCCCTGACCCTCTCCGCCGGCGAGATGCTGTGCGTGGTCGGCGAAAGCGGCTCCGGCAAGTCGATGACCGCCGCCGCGGTGATGCGCCTGCTGCCGCCCGGCGTCGAGGGGGTCGCCGGCGCCATCCGGCTAGCCGGCCGTGACCTGCTCTCCTTGTCCGAGCCCGAGATGCGCCGGGTGCGCGGCGCCCAGATCGCCATGATCTTCCAGGAGCCGATGACCGCGCTCAACCCGCTGCGCACCATCGGCGACCAGATCGGCGAGGGCTTCCGCATCCACACCGACCTCCCGCGCCCGGAAATCCGCAGCCGCACGCTGGCGCTGCTCGACGAGGTGCGCATCCCCGACCCGGCCGCCACCATCGATGCCTACCCGCACGCGCTGTCCGGCGGCCAGCGCCAGCGCGCGATGATCGCCATGGCGCTGGCGCTGCAACCCGCCGTGCTGATCGCCGACGAGCCGACCACCGCGCTCGACGTCACCACCCAGGCGCAAATCCTGGCGCTGATCCAGGATCTGCGGGCCAGGCGCGGCATGGCGGTGCTGTTCATCACCCATGATTTCGGCGTGGTGGCGCAGATCGCCGACCGCATCGCCGTGATGCAGGACGGCATCGTCGTCGAGCAGGGCCAGGCCGCCGACATCCTCGACAACCCGCAGCATCCCTATACGAAAATCCTTATCGCCGCCGTGCCGCCACTGGTCGCGGAATATCAGCCCAGCGCCGCGCCCGACACGCCAATACTGGTGCTGGAGGGCGTGTCGAAAACCTACGGCACGTCGAGAAGATTCCGCAAAGCCGGCCGGCTGGTCCGCGCCGTCGCCGATGTCAGCCTCACTCTCCCGCGCGGCAGCACGCTCGGCATCGTCGGCGAGAGCGGCTCCGGCAAATCGACCCTGGCGCGCTGCATCGTCCGGCTGCTGGATACCGACGCCGGCAGCATCCGGCTCGACGGCATCGACCTCACCCAGCTCTCCCGCCGCGCCATGCGCGACCAGGCGCCGCGCGTGCAGATGGTGTTCCAGGACCCCTACGCCTCGCTCAATCCGCGGCGCCGCGCCGGCGAGCTCGTGGCCCAGGGCCCGATGGTGCACGGCACCCCTCGCGCCGAGGCCATGGAGCAGGCGCGACAACTGTTCGTAAGCGTCGGACTGCCGCCCCAGTCGATGCAGCGCTTTCCGCACGAGTTCTCCGGCGGCCAGCGCCAGCGCATCGGCCTCGCCCGCGCCCTGGCGCTGCGGCCCGAGCTGCTGGTGGCCGACGAGGCGGTCTCGGCGCTCGACGTCTCCGTCCAGGCGCAGGTGCTGCAACTGTTAGCCGGGCTGCGTGAGAGCCTCGGCCTGTCGGTGCTGTTCATCACCCACGACCTGCGCGTGGCGGCCCGCATCTGCGACCGGATCGCCGTGATGCGCGACGGCGTCGTGGTCGAGCAGGGCACCGCCGCGCAGGTTTTTGGGGCGCCTTCGCATGATTATACGAAGGCTTTGTTGGCTTCGGTGCCGGGAAGGAAGCTTGGGGCGCCGCCCCAAACCCCGCCGGGGTAGCGCCCCGGGGCGCTTCAGTGCCTACGGCAGGAAGAAGGGCGTTCCCTTCAGCTCCGGCTCGGCGAACGCTTCCAACCGCGTTCGCATGTCCTCGAAGTCCTCGACGAACAGATGCGCCGCGATCGCGTGCGCCAGCCGCTCCGCCCCGGCCGAAACGCCGGGAATGTCCGACGCGATGGCGCCCAGGCTGGCGAAGGCGGCATGGCTGAACAAATGCACCCGCGACAGGCCGGCCGGCGCGTCGGCATCGCGCCCGACAAGCTCGAAGCCGTCGCCAAGCCAGGGAAACCGGCCGATCTCGGGCCGTTCCAGGCCGGCCGGCGGGGTGTAGCGGTCAGCCCAGGTCGCGATCGCCGGCGCGAGGCCGCCAAGCTCGGGGATGGCGGCGACATCGACCGAAAAGCCGGTGCCGAGGATCAGGAACTCGGCAGTCGCTACGATCCCCGATCCGAGCGTCAGCGCGACACCTGTCCCGTCCGGCACCGCCGCCCGCACCGGCGTGCCGAGATGGATGCGAAAGCCGGGGTGGCGCAGCGTGCGCAGGATGCTCTCATGCGGCGGCGGCGACTGGACGTCGTCGAGATAGGCCAGCAGCCGCCATCTCGAAGCCGCCGGCAGGCTGGCCCAGCCCTCGAAAAAGCCGGGATTGGCCGAGCCGCGGCCCTTGTTGACCTGCGGCAGCGCGCTGCGCCGGGCATACATGTCGACCCGGCCGGCGCCGTGCTCCAGCGCCGTCGCCGCGTTGTCCCAGGCCGACGGACCGGCGCCGATCACCGCGACGGCCTTGCCGCAAAGCCGGCTAAAATCGATCTTATCCTCGCTGTGGGCGGCGCGGTCCGGCCGCAGGGAAGAATCAATCCCCGGCGGCAGGTGGGCGCCGCCGGCGCCGGGGCGGCCGGTCGCCAGCACCACGCGGCGGGCCAGAACTTCCGAACGGGTGCCGCCCTGGCGCAGCGACAAGGCCAGATGGCCGCCGCGCGGCACGATGCCCAGCATTTCGGTTGCGCTGCGCACCGGCAAGGCGAGGGCGCGGCGCACCCAGCCCAGATAGTCCTGCCAGTCGGCATTTTCGACCTTGTAGAGCGCGGACCAGGCAGTGGCGCCGAACCCCGCCTCGTACCAGGCGCGAAACGTCAGCGACGGCAGGCCGAGTGCCACGCCCGGCAGGTGCTTCGGGCTGCGCAGCGTCCGCATCCGGGCGTAGGTGATCCACGGACCCTCCTGCCCGTCGGCGGCCCGGTCGATCAGCACGATGTTGCGGATGCCCTTCAGCATCAGCGCGGCCGCCGCGGCGATGCCGTACATGCCGGCGCCGATCACGGCGACTTCCAGCATCGGCGCGCCATCCGGCCCGGCCACCTTGGCGGGCCAGTTGGCGGGCGGCAGGCAAAGCAGGTCGAGGTCGCGGGCAAGCTGCCGCTCCAACGCCGCGAGGCCGGCCGGATCGGGCCTCGCACGGGCAAGAGAAGGGAATTGAAGGATCACGGGATCATCGATGTCGGCCATGTCCAAAATCGTGGTTATCCGTGGCCGGATGGCAAGTCGCAAATGCGCGCGCCCGCGACATTGTCGGCGATGGCCATGCATGTTAGCCGAGACAGGCCGCACATCCTCCTGGAGGCCGAACATGATCGATCTGCCGGCGCGCATCGACCACGTGGTGATCAATGTCCTCGACCGCCTCGACGAAGCGGCGGATACCTTCCGCCGGCTTGGCTTCGCGCTCACCCCGCGCGGCCACCACACGCTCGGATCGAGCAACAACCTCGCCATCCTCGGCACCGACTACCTGGAGCTGCTGGGCTTCGAGCCCGGCCGCGGCAACGCCAGGCCCGAGCTTTGGGCCAGCCCGCCGGGCCTTGGCGGGCTGGTGTTCAAACCCCCCGCCGATCGCGGCTTCGCCGCCCGGCTGCGCACGCTCGGCGTCTCGGCATCCGACCCGGTCGAATTCTCCCGCCCGGTGGCGCTGCCCGAGGGTCCGCGCGACGCCAGCTTCCGGGTGGTGAACATCGACGACGCGCACGCCGGCGGCCGCGTGTTCTTCTGCCATCACCACACCCCGGAGCTGGTCTGGCGCGGCGAATGGCAGCACCATCCCAACGGGGCAACCGGCATCGCCGAATTCACGATCAGCTGCGACGACCCGCAGGCGATCGCCGCCCCGTTCGTCCGGCTGTTCGGCGCCAGCGCGCAGCACCCGATCGCCGGCGGCCTCGTGCTAATGGCCGGCGACGCGCGGGTGCTGTTCCTGACCGCCGACGAGGTGGCCCTCCGCTATGGCCCGACCGCCCCGATGGCCCACGTCGGAAGACCAAGGATGGCGGCGCTCGGCCTGCGCGTCCGCGATACCGGCCAGGCCCACGCCGCACTCCGGGCCGGTGCCATCGAGGGCGTTTTCGAAGTCGAGAATCGCCTCGTCGTGCCGGCCGGCCAGGCCTGTGGCCTGGCGCTGTCATTCACCGCCTGATCCTGCCGGCCTGACCGATCAGAACGGAAAGCCGAAATTGATGTGGTACACGTTCAACCCGCCGCCGAAGACGAAGCCCGCGCCGACACGCGGGTTGGACAGCCCCAGGAACGAGAACCGCTCGGCCGAACCGATCGAAAATCCGACCTCGTTCTGGTTCTCGACGCGCAAGGATGGATGCAGGAACCGGGAGAACTGAAGCGGCGCCGGATAGTAGTAGTCCGCGACGTAGATTCCGACATCCGGCGCCCAGTCGCCGATCCGAAAACCCAGCCCGCGTCGAACCTCCCCGGCGACCTGCACGGAAACATAGTGCTCGCCGAACCCCGAGCCGATCGTGCTGTCGCCCGCATAAACAACGGCGTTGCCGAGAGAAAGAAGATACTCGCCGGCATGCCATTGCGCGATCGAACGCACGCCGGCGAGATAGACCCAGCTATCCGGGTTCGCGCCGCCGGTGCCAAAGCTATGCACCGCCCCGCCTTGCACGAACGGCTTG
>JANXRT010000116.1 GCA_025356735.1 Acetobacteraceae bacterium
GCCGCGACGCGCTGCGCCGGGCATCGGCCTATGCCAAGGAGCGCGTCGTGTTCGGCCGCCCGATCGGCCAGAACCAGGGCATCCAGCACCCGCTGGCCAAGAACTGGGCTGAGCTGGAGGCCGCAGACCTGATGACCTTCAAGGCGGCCTACCTGTACGACACCGGCCAGGAATGCGGCGCCGAGGCTAACGCCGCCAAATACCTCGCGGCCGAGGCCGGGTTCCGCGCCTGCGAAACCGCGGTGATGACGCATGGCGGCATGGGTTACGCCGAAGAATACCATGTCGAGCGCTATTTCCGCGAGTCGATGATCCCACGCATCGCTCCGGTCAGCCCGCAGCTGATTCTGTCCTATCTCGCGGAACGGGTGCTGGGCCTGCCTAAGTCCTACTGAACTACAGCCAGCCGCGACGGCGGAACCACAGCAGCGCCACCGGATAGGCGTAGTGGAACTTCAGCTCCGGCATGTTCTCGAAGTTCATCCCGTAGATGCTGGCGATCAGGGTTGGCGGCACGCCCACCGTGCCGACCACCGCCAGCACCTTGATGATGTGGCTTTGCGCGATGTTGATGAAGCCCAACGTCGCATCGAGCAGGAACTGCACCTTGTTTGACAGGTGAGCGTCGAATTCTTTCAACGAGATCACGTCCTGGCGCAGGATCTCGGCGCGGTGCCGCAATTCAACGGGGAACGTCTCCGGTTCGCCAGAACCCAGAAACCCGACAATCCGGCCCATCACCATCAGCGTGTCATGCAGGCGAGAGACGAAGTCGCCGGTCAGGCTGATCTTTTGCAGCACTTCCCGCAGCGCGCGATTATCCTCGCTCGGCCCGGTAGCGCCAGAATGCCGGCTGAAGATGTCGTTGGTAACGCGGTCCATATCGTCGCGGATCGCTTCCAGCTGATCCGCCGTGCGGTCGACCAGGGCTTCCAACAGGCTGATGAAGACCTCAGACGGCTTATGGTCGGAAGATTTCCGCAGCGTTTGCAGAAAGCGCTCCAACCCTGCGATCTTGCGGAAGCGGATGGTCACCAGCCGGTCCGCCGAAAGCATGATCCCGACCATCGACGAAGCGGCGATGCCGCGCTCGCGCTCGACCACGATCGGCAGGCTGAGATACAGCACGTTGTCGCGCGTCGACAGCCGCGAAGAGGTTTCGATCTCCGCCAACTCGTCCCGGGAGGCAACGTCGATGCCGGTTGCCTCGGTGATCAGCTCGGTCTCGGCAACGGTGGGAGACAGCAGGTCTATCCACGGCCCGGCCGGCAGAGCTTCTCCCGGTGCCGGGATTGCGAACCCACAGCCGTTGCAGTGCAGCACCCGCAGCATCTGTTTCTCCATGCTTGTCCATGATCCGGCTTTAGCAGACAAGGCGGCCGCACGTTACCTGAGACAAGCGAGTCGCGGGGTTGCCAGCATTATCCCACGCCCACAGGATGACCGCAGAGCCGGCATGGCCGCCAACCAGGGAGCAACGAACTTGGCCCGCATCAATCGCGCCATTGAGAATCTGGCGAGTGACCAGGCGATCTACTATTCCGGCCACCATACCGGCCATGTGCTGACCGCCGAGCAGGGCCGCGAGGACATCTCGACCTGGGCCGACTACCTCAACATCGGCATGGAGCACGGCGCCTTCGACATGCCGGGCCTGGCCGCCTACCTGCAGGCGATGAAGGCCGCCGGTCCGGCGCCTTCCGGCCATGCGACACCGACAATCCTGGTCGAGGCGCCGGTCAACGGCACCGACGAGGCCAACGTCCGCCACAACGCCTGGCAGTTCCGCCAGATACTCGGCCGCGGCGCCCACGGCATTTTACTTTGCCAGGCCGAGCAGCCGGACGCGGTTCGCGCCTTTGTCGAGTCTTGCCGCTATCCGCACAACCTGGCCGGCGTCGATCCCGGGCTGCCCAGCCCGGTCGCGCGCCTGTCCGGCGCCCGCCGTCCGGTGCCGGCTTCCGAGCGGCTAGGCATTGGCACCCGTGGCCGCGGCTCGGAGGCGACGGCGGCGGCAATCTGGGGCGTGTCGGAGACGGATTACTTTCGCCTGGCCGATCCCTGGCCGCTCAATCCCGAGGGCGAGTTGCTGCTTGGCGTCAAGATTGAAAGCCCGGAGGGGATCGCCAACGTGGAAGCGATCCTGGCAACGCCCGGCCTTGCTTTCGCCGAGATCGGCCCCGGCGACCTTGGCCTGTCGCTGGGCTACGTGACGATGCTGGCGGTTCCCTATCCGCCCGAGATGCAGGCGGCGCGCGATCGGGTGTTCGCCGCCTGCCGGGCCAACGGCCTGGCCTTCCTGGAAGCCTGCACCCCCGCGAACATCGTATCCCGGCTCGCCGAAGGCGTCAGGGTCATCGCCGGCAACATGGAGGCCACCGCCGTAGTCGGCCGAGCCCACCAAAGGTCATCACCCCCTTGACACCCTTGACTTAAGTAGGGGGTTCTAAGGGCTTGCCCTTAGCGGGGCATGGGGCAGGCCCATCCTTCCTTCCTTTTTCACGGACCAAAATGCGAATAGAAATCCTCTGCACCGGCGATGAAGTCCTGACCGGCAAGATCGTCAACAGCAACTTCAGCTACATGGCCCAGAAGCTAGAGGATCACGGGCTGTCGGTGGTCTGGGGCACGACGGTGGGCGATGATCGGGCCGACCTGCTGGAAGCCTTCCGCCTTGCCAGCGGCCGCGCCGACGCGGTGATCGTCAATGGCGGCCTGGGCCCGACGGTGGACGATCTATCGCAGGAGGTCGCGGCCCAGGCGGCCGGGGTCGAGCTGGTGCTGCACGAGGAATGGTTGGCGAAGATGGAGGAGTTCTTCTCCCGCCGATCCCGAAAAATGCCGGAGAACAACGTCAAGCAGGCAATGCTGCCGGCGACG
>JANXRT010000224.1 GCA_025356735.1 Acetobacteraceae bacterium
TCCGGCTCGATGATCGTCGATATCGGCGGCGGCACCACGGAGGTCGCGGTGATCTCGCTCGGCGGCATCGTCTATGCCCGCAGCGTGCGCGTCGGCGGCGACAAGATGGACGAGGCGATCATCTCCTACATAAGACGCAACCACAATCTGCTGATCGGCGAGAGCTCGGCCGAGCGCATCAAGATCGGCATCGGCGCCGCCAACGCGCCGCATGACGGCGAAGATGGGCCCTTCTGCGAGGTCAAGGGCCGCGACCTGATGAACGGGGTCCCGCGCGAGGTGCTGATCAGCCAGCGCCAGATCGCCGAAAGCCTGTTCGAGTCGATCAGCGCGATCGTCGAGGCGGTCAAGGTTGCGCTCGAGAACACGCCGCCGGAACTCGCCGCCGACATCGTCGACAAGGGCATCGTGCTGACCGGCGGCGGCGCCCTGCTGTACCGGCTGGACGAGGTGCTGCGCGAGGCGACCGGCCTGCCGGTGGCGGTGGCCGAGGACCCGCTGCAATGCGTGGCGCTCGGCACCGGCCGCGCGTTGGAGGACATCAAGCGGCTGCGGAACGTGCTAACAAGCATGTACTGACCCGCTTTGAAGCCATCCTTGGCAGGAGGACGAGCCCGGCATGATCAGGCTCTCGGTTCCCGCCCGGCAGGCGCTGGAAAGGCTGACGCTGCCGGTGCTGGTGGTGGCGGCGTTCGCCATGATGCTTCTGGGCAAGGCCGACGTCGTGCTGGTGGAGCGGGCGCGGATGGGCCTCGCGGACGCGCTGGCACCGATCTACGCCATGGCCTCGCAGCCCCTGGGCCATGTTCGCGGCTGGGTCGCCGAAGCCTATGGCCTGATCGACATGCGCGCCGAAAACGCGCGCCTGCGTGACGAGAACCAGCGGATGCGGCGCTGGCAGTCGATCGCCCTGGCATTGGACGCCGAGAACCAGCGGCTGCGCGCCAATCTAAACTGGATGCCGGACCCGGCCCCGGAATTCGTCACCGCGCGCGTGGTGGCCGACGCCGGTGGCGTCTATGCCCGCGCCGTGCTGCTGGCGCTCGGCCCCAACCATACCGTGGCCAAAGGCCAGATCGTGCTTGACGAGCGCGGCCTGGTCGGCCGCGTGACGGAGGTCGGCGCGCGCACCGCGCGGGTGCTGCTGCTGACCGACCTCAACAGCCGCATCCCGGTGATCCTGGAAGCCAGCCGGGCGCGCGCCATCCTGGTCGGCGCCAACGGTGCCCGCCCGCGGCTGATGTACTGGCCCGAGGGCGTCACCCCGGCCGAGGGCGAGCGCATCGTCACCAGCGCCGACGCCCACGCGTTCCCCGCCAACCTGCCGATCGGCACCGTGCGCTACACCGCGTCCAAGGTCGCGGAGGTGCAGACCGACGCGTTGCTGGACAAGCTCGAGATCGTGCGGATCTTCGACTACGGCCTGCACGGCATCGTGCCGCCCGAAGCCCCGGCCAGAAGTGCCGCGGCCGGCGACAGGAAGCGTTGATGGCGCTGGCGGACCGCCGACCGGCGGATCGCACCCCCGGCATCCGCCCGAGGCCGACGCTCGGCCGCCGGCTCGACCGGGCCGGGCGGGCGGTTTTTCCGGCGGTCAGCACGATCGGTTCGATGCTGCTCGCCACGGCGCCGTTCGGCTTCGCCGATCAGGCGGCGCTGCTGCCCGCGGTCGCCATCGGAGACGTATATTTCTGGTCGCTATGCCGGCCGGCCGCGATGCCGCCGGCGGCTGCCTTCGGGATCGGCCTGCTGCTCGACCTGCTCGGCTTCCTGCCGATCGGTGTCGGCGTGCTGATGCTGCTGGCGGTGCACGGCATGGCGCGGCGCCTGCGCCGCGTCCTGGCCCCGGCTGGCTTCCTGGTCATCTGCATCGCCTATGCCGGCTTCGCGCTCGGCGCCTCGGCTATCGGTTGGGGCCTGGCTTCCCTGCTCGCCATGCACGTGCTGCCGGTCTCCGCCGCCCTGTTCCAGGCCTGCGTCGCCATCGCGCTATATCCGGCGCTGGCGGTGGCGCTGACTGCGGCGCACCGCTCGATC
>JANXRT010000133.1 GCA_025356735.1 Acetobacteraceae bacterium
GAAGATCCGTCGCCGTGAGTGGGATCCACGCATCTTTTTCCGTCGGCGTCGCGAGCGTACGTGCTCGCTTGGCATGCCCTCCGGGTCCTATGCCCGGTGCGACGAGCGGTCGGACCGGGCCTGAGCAGGTAGTTTGCCCGACCGCGGAAGGAAGGGTGCCGCCGAGACCGGAACGCGACCGCGCGCAGCGGATCCCGCCAGTGTCGGTTCGCCCGGAGGATCGGCCGGACTATATCGCCGGCTTGCAGCAGGCCCAGGCGGGCGGCGGGGTCGATGCGTTTGACCGGCTGCTTTACCAGCGTCTGGACGCGACTTTGGACGAGGCACTGAACGCCTTTGGCCACGCGCTTGCCGCTCCTGGCCGGTGAAGTCGGAAAAGGGCATTCTGTTGTTCTCGCAGCGACAGCGAAGGCCTGATGGCGGCCGTTCCGCTCCGTTATTGAGTTACGTAGGCTCGGGCCTCGGCCAGTTCCGGACGATCGCTGTCGGCGTCCTTCGCCACCGCCAGCAGGCGCCGGTAATAGGTGACGGCTTTTTCGCGGTCGCCCGACCCGTTGGCGGCGCGGGCAGCGCCGGCGTAGCCGCGGAAGCGGTTCGGCTCGCGGTGGGCGGAGGCCTCGTATTCCTTGAGCGCCAGTTGCGGCTGGCCGGTTTCGAGCAGCATGTCGCCGAGCAGCTCGCGGGCCGGCAGGATGCGGCCCGGGGTGACGATGTGCTTCTCGTGGCTGTCCTCGAGGTCGGCCGCCTGGCGCATCCGCTTCAGCGCGTCGTCGTTGTCGTGCCGGGCCAGCGCGATCCAGGCGGAGGCCGCGAGCTGCTGCACCTCGACCTCCGTCGCCCAATAGGTGTCCTTCGCCTCCACCAGCATTTGATGCAGCGGGACCAGCTCGGCGGCGTCGCGGGCCGCGCCGGCGACATCGCCGAGGCGCGCGGCGCCGAGCGAGCGCGCGAACCAGGTGATCGCCAGGGTGTAGGGCAGCGTGACCGCGGCTGGTGCCAGCTGGGCCGCCGCACGCCAGTCGCCGCGCTCCACCGCCAGGCGCGCAGGCATCGAGGCTGAGGAGTAGGGTACTGGTCTAGGGTATGGCGGAGACAGCTTGAGCTTCAGGGCGTTGTCCATGGCGGCACGGGCGGCGTTGTCACGGCCTTCCTGGAGGTAGGCATAGACCGCGTAGTCGGTGGCGTGGAACGCCTCGCCCGGCTCATTGCCGGATACCGCGGCGCTGACGGCGCGCAGGTTGGTCGCGGCCGACTCGTCCCAGGCCCCGACGCGGGTGAAGATGTGCGACGGCATGTGGAGGGCGTGCGGCGCGGCCGGCGCCAGGCTGGCGTAGCGGCGGGCGTATGGCAGGCCCCGTTCGGCCAGCGGCGGCGCGTCGTAGACGTGGATCAAATAGTGCGAGATCCCGGGGTGATCGGGGTATCTGGCGAACTCCTTTTCCAGGATCGAAGCCGCGCGGGCGTAGGCGAGGAAGCTCTGGTCGGCCTGGGACTGGGTGCCGGCGATGTAGAGCGCGCTGAAGATCTGCGCCTCGTCGTCATCGGGGTAGCGCCTGGCCAATGCCTCGAACGCTTCGGCGCGGCTTTCCTGGCGGGCGCTTTCGGGCCGGCTGGCCCAGTCCTGGTAATAGGCGGCGACGGCCTCGATATAGTCCCGCTCGCGCGGGGTTTTGGCGCCGATCATGCGGCCGAGATCGATCGCCGCCTGTGCGGCCTCGGCGCCCTTTGGCGTGGAGCCGGTCCCGGCGAGCGGATTGAGCATCAGGATCGACGCGATGCCCCAGGTTGCCACCGCGCAACCCGGGTCTCTCTTCAGCACGCCGCGAAAAGCCGCTTCCCCCGCGCTGAACCAGAACGAATGCAGCATCGCGACGGCCCGGGCGAGGTCGGCCTGTACTGAGGGCGCGCAGGAATTCTCAAAGCGGACCTGGCCGACGTCGCCGTGGTTCATGTCGGCATCGTGCGCGTGCTGGGCGGTCGCGGTGCCCGATACGGACAGCATCAGGGCGAGTACTCGAAGCCACATCGGAGGCGCCCCTCGATCGTTGATGTTCTGATTTGGAACGGCAGTTCACCTCACGAACGATCCCGTTGCAACGTTCAAGAATTCTGGGGTGCGATGGCAGAGACGGAAATCGTGAGAGTGGGGGGCATTCTGTTGCCCGGGGCCCCCCTAACCGCGCTTATCCCTGCTTACGCAGCGACAGCGAATGCCTCATGATTGTCATTGGCACTTGTGATATGACCCGATAACGGCGGTATCATGCCGAGCAAAAAGTGAGTCTTTACCACGCGTGTCGAGCCTGTTTCGCCCCCATGTTCCGTGAAGCGAACGCTTCCCGGATGGTATGGTGGAGGCGCCGGGCACTGCCCCCGGGTCCACAACGTTTATTCCACGCACCGTTTATCGCCATAGCTGGTAGTCAGCACGATCCATATAAGCGTTCTTGGCCTGTTGTGAAAGGGTTGTGTGTTCGTTGGGGTGCCTGGGTCCAGGATGGGGGCGTTTTAGTTAATTTATGTGACTTATTTCTCCTGATTGTGCGTTGGATCTTGGTCGGCTGTTTGGTGAGGAAATGGGTTAATGGACTGAAGATGATGGGTAGCGCAAGGGCTCACCGATCCTACGAGTTTGCTTGCTTTGTTATTGAATATGACTGTATGGTGGAGGATGGAACTTCTGCGGGACTACTCTGCCGAGCCTTCACCCGATTGGCACCTGATGCCTTTGCTGGCGCAGATCGTATCGGAATATGGACGAACTTCGGACGGTGGGACTTCGTAGCGGCAACAACGTGTTGAGACAACCATGAGATTCTCGCTTCATGGATGCGCTCCAGGGCGCTTCCCTGGCGGGGTTTGGGGCGGCGCCCCATGCTTTTGGCTTCCGCTTGCGCGTATCATGGCGCGAACGCGACTCGTGGCCGGAGATAAACGATGAGCCTGACCGACGCCCAGCTTGCCGAGATCGAGGCCAATCGCGCGCAGCGGGCCGAGACGGCGCGGCCGACCGTGCCGGCGCTGGAGGCGATGCTGTTTGCCGCGATCCCGGTGCTCGACCACGGGTTTGTGCGGGTGATCGACTACATGGGCGACGATGCGGCGATCGTGCAGGCGGCGCGGGTTTCGTACGGGCGCGGCACAAGGCGGGTGTCGGAGGATGCCGGGCTGATCCGCTATTTGATGCGCCACCGCCACTCGACGCCGTTCGAGATGTGCGAGATCAAGTACCACGTGAAGCTGCCGATCTTCGTGGCTCGGCAGTGGATCCGGCACCGCACCGCCAACGTCAACGAGTATTCGGCGCGGTATTCGATCCTGGACCGGGAGTTCTACATCCCGGCGCCGGAGAATCTGGCGGCGCAGTCCTCGGTCAATCGGCAAGGGCGGGGCGAGGTGCTGGGCGGCGAGCGGGCGATGCGGGTGCTCGACATGCTGCGCGAGGACGCGATGCGGAGCTACGACCACTATGTCGAGATGCTGGACGAGGCGGAGGATGGCAGGCCGCGCGATCCGGAGAACCCTGGGCTGGCGCGCGAGTTGGCGCGGATGAACCTGACGCTGAACACCTATACGCAGTGGTACTGGAAGACCGACCTGCACAACCTGCTCGGCTTTTTGTCTTTGCGTGCTGATGCGCATGCCCAGTACGAGATCCGGGTTTATGCCGATGCGATGGCGGCCACGGTCGCCGCCTGGGTGCCGGCGGCGTATCAGGCGTTTCAGGATTACCGGCTGGGCGCGGTGACTTTGTCGGCGCAGATGCTGAGCGTGGTGAAGTGGATGATCGCGGGGGAGGCGCCGGAGCAGAAGGCAAGCGGGCTTTCCAAGCGCGAATGGGACGAGCTGATGGCGGCACTCGGGCGGACCGCCTGAGCGCGCGCCGGCTGGACCTGCGATGATTACCGTATTCGGGTCGATCAACCTCGATCTGATCTTTCCGTTGGCCTCGATCCCGGTTTCCGGCGAGACGTTGCTGGCGGAAGCGGCGTTGCTGATGCCCGGCGGCAAGGGAGCCAACCAGGCGGTGGCTGCGGCGTGCGATGGCGGCACGGTCGCGATGGTCGGCGCGGTCGGGCGGGATGCCCTGGCCGAACCGGCGCTGGCGCTGATGCTGAATGCCGGCGTCGATGTCTCGCGCGTGCGGCGGGTTGATGCCGCCACCGGGGTTGCCGCGATCCTGGTCGATCGCGCCGGCGACAACGCGATCGCGGTCGGCTCCGGCGCCAATTTGCTGGCGCGCGCCGAGGATGTCCAGGATAGGCTGCTTGGTCCGGGCAACACGCTGGTCGTGCAGATGGAGGTCGATGCCGGCGAGACGGCGGCGCTGATCCGGAGGGCGCGGCGTGCCGGCGGCCGGATCCTGCTCAACCTCGCACCGGCCGGCGTGATCGCCCGCGACGCGTTGGCGATGGTGGACTGGCTGGTGGTGAATGAGGCGGAGGCGCTGTGGCTCGCTTCGCAACTCGGCACGGCCAGCGGCGCCGCCGCGCTACGCGGCCGCCTCGGCGTCGATGTCGTGCGCACGCTCGGGGCCGGCGGCGTGGAGATCGCCACCACGGACGGGTTCTTCGAATTTGCGGCTCACCCGGTGACGGCGCTGGACACAACCGGCGCTGGCGATTGCTTCGTCGGCGTGGTGGCGGCCTGCCTGCAACGCGGCGCCTCGCTGTCCGACGCCGTGCAGCGCGGTTGCGTGGCGGCGGCGATCTGCTGCACCCAGGCCGGCAGCCAGGCAAGCCTGCCATGGGCCGCCGAGACCGACCGCGAGATGCCCCGCCGGCACGACCCCGACGTCGGACATTGACTCCTCATCTCGGCAGCGTCACGGTTTTCCAGGGCACTGGCAGGAGGGATTGATGCAACGCCGGGGAACCCTTTTGGCCCTTGCCGCAGCCATTTCGGCCGGCGCCATCGGCGACGCCCGGGCGGACGGCGAAGGCGGCGTGGACGACGATGCCGCCGAGCCTGGCAACCTCGATGACGCATTGCGGCGGTTTCGCGCGCTGCCCGGAACCAAGGCCTACCTGGTGCAGGCGGGGATCGGCGGGTCGGTGGCGCGGCTCGCGCATCAGCCGGAGGCGGTGCTGTTCATCGCCAGCGCCTTCAAGACGTTCGTGCTCGGGCAGTATCTGCGCGATGTCGAGTCCGGCCGGCTGTCCGAGGACGAGGCTCTGGCGATCGACGACGGCGTGCGCAACTTCGGCAGCCCGGTGTTCATCGATCTGGCCGGCGCCACCCCGGCGCGATCGGTGCTGGAGGCGATGATCACGCATAGCGACAACCTGGCCACCGACGCCGCCATGCGGAAGGTCGGCGCGGCCCGGGTGCGCGCGCTGATCGCCGAGGCCGGGCTGCGATCGACCCGTATCCCGGACTCGACGCGGCGGTTCGGCTCCTACCTCGTCGGTGCGCCGGCGGGAGTGGACCTCGGCTGGCCCGGGATCGTGAAGGCGTTCGAGAACCCGCCTGGCCCGCTGCGTCCGCTGCTCAACGACGTGCAGACCATCGCCGGCAGCGCGCGCGACCTGGTTTCCTGGTACGAGCAGGCGCTGCAGGGCGCTTTCTTCACCAAGAAGCGGACGCTGGTCGAATTCAAGCGCATCCAGGCGATGTCCAGGCAGATTGCCGAGATCGTGCCGCCGGGCACGGTCGTCTATGCCAAAGGCGGCGAGGTGGAGGATTTCAACGGGGCGCGTGCCAAGAGCCTGGCCGGACAGATGATCGTCGGCAAGACACCGGTGACGTTCTGCTTCCTGGTGAACTGGAGCAGCACGGAGGGCGACTTCGCGACGGTCCAGGCCGAGTTCTTCTCGGCGATCGCCGCCATACTGCGCGGCATCCGGCGCGAGTTGCGGTGAGTGGGTCGGGCGGCAAGGCGATCTCAGCCGATCACGATCCGCGGCCCGGCGTTTCGGACCTGCTGCTTGCCGGAAACCTTTTGCCACACGGCCTTGGCGATCGCGTCGAAGGCGTGCGCCGCCTCGCTATCGGGCGATTTGGCGACGATCGGCTGGCCGTCGTCGGATGCGGTGCGGATGTCGAGCAGCAGGGGCACCTCGCCCAGGAAGTCAGCGCCGATCCGCTGGGCCTCGGCCTTCGCGCCACCGTGGCCGAAGATGTCGGTGTGATGGCCGCAGTTCGGGCACTGGAAGAAGCTCATGTTCTCGACGATGCCGAGCACCGGCACGTTGGTGCGCTCGAACATCTTGACCCCCCGCCTGGCGTCGAGAAGGGCGATGTCCTGCGGGGTGGAGACGATCACGGCGCCGGACAGCGACACGCGCTGGGCGATGGTGAGCTGGGCGTCGCCGGTGCCCGGCGGCATGTCGATGACCAGGATGTCGAGCTTGCCCCAGGTGACCTGGCCGAGCATCTGCTCCAGCGCGCCCATCACCATCGGACCACGCCAGATCATCGGGGTTTCTTCCTCGACCAGGAAGCCGATCGACATGGCCTTGAGGCCCCAGGCGTCGAGCGGCTGCATCTGGTCGCCGCGAACCTCGGGCTTCCGATTGAGCCCGAGCATGCGCGGCAGGCTGGGGCCGTAGATGTCGGCGTCGAGCAGGCCGACGCGAAGGCCCTGGCGGGCCATGGAAACGGCGAGGTTGACAGCTATGGTGGATTTGCCGACGCCGCCCTTGCCCGAGGCGACGGCGACGATGGCGCCGATGTCGGGCAGCAGCAGCGGCGGCTTGCCCCCCCGCCCGGCATCTGCACGCCCGGGCTCTGGGGCATGGCTATGGGCCGGCCTGGCGGGCGCCGCCGGTGCGGGCGCCGGGCGATGCGCGGTCAGGATCGCGGTGGCGTTGGTGATGCCGGGCTGGCGGGCGAGCAGCGCCTCGACCTGGCGGCGCACCGCCTCCATCGGCCCGGCCTGGTCGCGCGCGGTCCGCAGCGTCACCTGCACCAGGGAGCCGCGCAGATCGATCGCCTCGACGCGGCCGGCGGCGACGATGTCGTTTCCCGTCGCCGGATCGGCAATCGTGCGCAGCGTCGCGCGCAGGCTGTCCACCGTGGGGGTGGCGGCGTCGGAACCGGATGAAACGGTCATCTGCTTGCAAACCTTCGTGTGACGGTCAATATGCAGCCGGCCAGTTGATGCGCCGGCGCGCCGATGCGGGCGCGACCTTCATATGGCCCATGCCGGCATATCCGCCAATTCGATGCTTACTTCGAAAATATGCGCCCACCTCGAAAGATACGCGGCGTTCTAGCGTCGCCTGAACTCATAATGGAGCGTTCTTCCCCCATGGCCTGGAACAATGGCGGCCCCAATCCCTGGGGTTCTTCAGGCGACTCGTCCGGCGGCTCGGGCGACGGCAAGCAGTCGGGCGGCCCGTGGGGCCCCAGTGGCAACCAAGGGGGCGGCAACCAGGGCGGCGGTAATCGCGGGCCGGGCGGCCCCGGTGGACGAGGCCCGGTGCCACCCGATATCGACCAGCTGATCGCCCGCGCCCAGGCCTATATTCGCGGGCTGCTGCCCGGGGGTTCCGGCGGACGGCCTGGCCTGCCCGGCGGCGGCTTCCGCCCCGGCGGCTTCACCATGGGCGGGCGCGGGCTGGCGCTGCTCGGCGCCGCGGTGGTGGCGCTGTGGCTGGCCAGCGGGCTGTACCGCGTGCAGCCGGACGAGCAGGGCGTGGTGCTGCGCTTCGGCGCCTTCAACCGCATCGACCTGCCGGGCCTCAACTACCACTGGCCGTGGCCGGTCGAGCACGTGCTGCGGCCCGCGGTGACCCGCATCAACCGCACCGAAATCGGCTATCGCTCCGGCACCGGCGACACCGTGGTGCAGCGCGGCCGCGACACCAGCGGCCAGGACGTGCTGGCCGAGAGCCTGATGCTGACCGGCGACGAGAACATCATCGACATTGATGTTGCGGTGTTCTGGCGCATCAGCGACGCCTCGGCCTACCTGTTCAACACCCGCAACCCCGACGTCACGGTGAAGTCGGTGGCCGAGAGCGCGATGCGTCAGGTGATCGGGCGCACCCCGATCCAGCCAGCGCTGACCGAGCTTCGCGCCAGCATCGAGACTGACGTGCTGAAGGAGACCCAAGCGGTGCTGAACCAGTACAAGGCCGGCATCGAGATCACCCAGGTCCAGCTGCAGAAGGTCGATCCGCCGGCTGCCGTGGTCGAGAGCTTCCGTGACGTGCAGCGCGCTAACACCGATGCTGAGCGGATGAGGAACGAGGCGCAGGCCTATCAGAACGACATCGTGCCAAGGGCACGCGGCGAGGCCGCGCGCATCACCGCCGAGGGCGAGGGCGCGCGCCAGGCCTCGGTCGCCGAGGCCACCGGCCAGACCCAGCGTTTCCTGTCGGTGCTGTCGGCCTATCAGCAGGCGCGCGAGGTAACGATGCAGCGCATGTATTTGGAGACCATGCAGGCGATCGTCGGCCGGTCGCCCACCACGGTGATCGATCCGCGGTTCCAGGGGTTGATGCCTTTCTTGCCGATGGACGGAACGCGCGCGCCGAGTTCGGCTGCGATGCCCCAGCCTTCGACCTCGGTGCCGCCTTCGCTGCTGGCGCCGCGACCCACCGCTGCGCCCGGAGCAAACCGATGAACCGCCCCCTGACCGCCGCCTGCGCGGCGCTGGTCATCGTCGTGGTGCTGGCGCTCGCCTCGCTGTTCACGGTCGAACAGACCGAGCAGGTGCTGATCACCCAGTTCGGCCGGCCCGTGAAGGTCATTCCCGAACCCGGGCTGCACGCCAAGCTGCCCTTCGTGCAGACCGTCATCAGCTTCGATCGGCGGCTGCTCAACCAGGAGCTGCAGGGCGAGGAGGTCATCCTCGGTGACCAGCGCCGGCTGATCGTGGACAGCTTCACGCTGTTCCGCATCACCGACCCGCTGCGCTACTACCAGGCGGTCGGCCCGGCCGAGAACGGCATCCGCGGACGGCTGAATTCTATCGTTTCCTCCAGTCTGCGCCGCGTGCTCGGCAACCACACGCTGCTGGACGTGCTGTCGAAGGATCGCACCAACATCATGGCGGCGATTCGCGGCCAGGTGAACACCGAGATGGCCGGGTTCGGCGTGTCGATCGAGGATGTCCGCATCCGCCGCGCCGATCTACCGGAGGAGAACACGCAGGCGATCCTGAGCCGCATGCAGTCCGAGCGCGAGCGGATCGCCAAGCAGCTGCGCGCCGAGGGCGCCGAGGCGTCGCAGCGCATCCGGGCCGATGCTGAGCGCGATCGGACGGTGCTGCTGGCTGAGGCCGGCGCCACCGCCGACAAGCTGCGCGGCCAGGGCGAGGGCGATGCCAGCCGGCTGTATGCCGCCGCCTACCAGCAGGATTCCGGATTTTTCGCGGCGTGGCGGACGCTGCTGGCCTATCGCGAGGCGTTCGGTGCCGGCAATGCACGGCTGGTGCTGACGCCCGATAACGATTTCTTGCGCTACCTGCAGGCAGCGCCCGTTCCGGCCCCGCGTTGAAGTGCCATATGGTTTGAATTGCCGTATGCAACGGCGGTCATGCCTCCATCCTGCTCGGGAACCAGCCTCCATGCGTCTCGTAAGACAGTGCCTACCGGCTGCCGCCCTCGCCCTGTTGCTGGCGGGCACCTCGCTCGCCACGCCGGCGGCGGCGCGCGGCGCCCCCGACAGCTTCGCCGACCTCGCGGCCACGCTGTCGCCGGCGGTGGTCAACATCTCCTCGTCGTCGAGCGCGCAGGCGCGGGCCGACCGGCCGGGCCCCGAGGTTCCGCTGTTTCCGCCGGGCTCGCCGTTCGAGCAGTTCTTCAAGGACTTCCTGGAACGCAACCGGCCGCCTGGCGCGCATCCTGGGCCGGGCGGCCCCTCGGCGCCGGCACCCGACCGCAAAACGCAAAGCCTGGGATCGGGCTTCATCGTCGATCCGTCCGGGTTGATCGTGACCAACAACCACGTTATCGACGGCGCCGACGAGATCACCGTGACGCTCGCCGACAACACCACGCTCAAGGCGACGCTGGTCGGCAAGGATGAGCGGGTCGATGTGGCGCTGCTCAAGGTGGTGTCGGAGAAGCCGCTGGCGGCGGTCAAGTTCGGCGACAGCGACGCCGAGCGGGTTGGCGACTGGGTGCTGGCGATCGGCAACCCGTTCGGCCTCGGCGGCACCGTGACCGCCGGCATCGTCTCGGCGCGCGGGCGCGACATCCGGTCCGGCCCCTATGACGACTTCCTGCAGACCGACGCCGCGATCAACCGCGGCAACTCGGGTGGGCCGCTGTTCAACATGAACGGCGACGTGATCGGCATCAACACGGCGATCTACTCGCCGTCCGGCGGTTCGATCGGCATCGGCTTCTCCATTCCATCCAACATGGCGAAGAACGTGGTGGCGCAATTGCGCGACTTCGGCCGCGCCCGGCGCGGCTGGCTCGGCGTGCGCATCCAGCAGGTGACGCCTGACATCTCGGAGAGCGTCGGGCTGAAGGAGACCAACGGCGCCATGGTCGCTGGCGTGAATGATGGCGGACCGGCGGATGCGGCCAGGATCCGCAACGGCGACATCATCCTGCGGTTCAACGGCCAGGAGGTGAAGGAGATGCGCATCCTGCCGCGGCTGGTGGCGGAGACGAAGATCGGCGACGCGGTGCCGGTGGTGCTGTGGCGCGATGGCCATGAAGTGACGGTACAGGCCAAGGTCGGCGAGCTGCCGGACGAGCAGAAGCAGGCCAGCGCGGCGCCGGTTGCGAAGCCCGATGTCGCCAAGCCGACTGGGCTCGCCAGCCTGGGGTTGCAGCTTGCCCCGCTCACCGCCGAGAACCGTGACAAGTTCCAGCTCGGTCCTGACCAGAAAGGCGTGGTCATCGTCGAGGTCGCCGACAACAGCTCGGCCGCCGAGCGTGGCATCAAGCCCGGCGACGTCATCGTCGAGGTCCAGCAGGAGGCGGTTAACAGCCCCGGTGACATCACCAGCCGGGTCGAGGCAGTGCGCAAGCAGGGCCGCAGGTCCGTGCTCGTGCTGGTCCAGAGCGGCGATGGCTTGCGCTGGGTGCCGCTGACCCTGGCGCCGGGCGACAAGCCTGGCGACAAGAAGGTGCAGCCGGGCTAGGCGATATCTGGCTTGGTGGCGAACGGGTCAATTTCGTACTCGACGCGGATTAACGTCAGGCCCTCGGGCGGTGCCGTCGGGCCGCCGGCCTGGCGGGCGCGCGCGGCCAGTGCCTGGGCGATCCGGGCAATCGGCCATTTGTTCTCGCCGACCAGCTTCAGCGATCCGACGATGTTGCGGACCTGGTGGTGAAGGAAGCTCCGGGCCTCGACGGTGATCTCGATGAGATCGCCATGCTGTTGCAGGCCGAGGCGGTCGAGTGTGCGGATAGGGCTCTTCGCCTGGCACGAGGTGGCGCGGAACGTCGAGAAGTCGTGGGTGCCGAGCAACGCCGCCGCGGCCTCGCGCATCGCCGCGGCATCGAGTGGCGGCCGGACATGCCAGGCGCGGTCGAGCAGCAGGGTCGGACGGGCGCGGCGGTTGAGGATGCGGTAGCGGTAGGCGCGGCTGATCGCCGAAAAGCGTGGGCTCCAGCCGGGTGGGGCGGGCACGGCCTGAAGCACCACGACCGGGTGCGGCTTCATATGGAAGTTCAGCCCTTCCCGAAGCGTGTCCGGGGTGAAGTGGCTGGGCAGCCCGACCCACGCGGCCTGGGCCTCGGCGTGAACCCCGGAGTCTGTGCGGCCGGCGGCGATGCTGGCCACCGCCACGCCGCCGTTCAGCTGGGCGCAGGCGGCCTCCAGCACCGACTGCACCGATCGACCGTCGGCATCGCTCTCGTTGCGTTGCGCCTGCCATCCAATGAACGGCGTGCCGTCATATTCAAGCCGCAGGGCCCAGCCCTCGTTCATCCGAGCACTGTGGCAATGGGCACTTTCCTGCCGCGCAGCACCGCGTCAGTCGGCATCGCCTGCCGGCCGGGTAGCTGGATGCGGGTCAGGCGGATCGCACCCTGGCCACACGCGATGGTGAGGTTGGCGTCGAGCACGGTTCCGGGCCGGCCGTGGCCATCCGCCGGTATCGCCGCCAGGACCTTCAGGGGCAAGCCGTCCAGCATCGTGGTGGTGCCGGGCCATGGGTCGAACGCGCGGATTTGCCGGTCTATCTCGGCCGCAGTCCGGGTCCAGTTGATCACGCTGTCGGCGCGCGCGAGTTTTGGCGCGTAGCTGGTGCCCTTGGCCGGTTGGGGCACCGGCACCGGGTTTTCCGCCAGCGCGCGCAGCACCAGCCGGGCGCCCAGCGTGCCGAGCGTCTCCAGCAGGTCGGCGGTCGTGGTCGTGGCGCCGATCGGAACCGCGGCGCTCAGCAGCATCGGCCCGGTATCGAGCCCGGCCTCCATCTGCATGATGGTGACGCCGGTCTGCGCGTCGCCGGCGAGGATCGCCGCCTGGACCGGCCCGGCGCCGCGCCAGGCCGGCAGCAGGCTGGCATGGATGTTGAGGCAGCCGCGCGCCGGGGCGTCCAGCATCGCCTGGGGCAGGATCAGCCCGTAGGCCGCAACCACCGCTGCATCCAGCGCCATTGCCGCGAAATCGCGCGGAACCGCGGGATCGCGGCGCAGGGTTTTCGGGGTGATCACCGGGATGCCGAGCCGGTCGGCGCATTCATGGACCGGCGACCGCTGGAGCCGATGCCCGCGGCCGGCCGGGCGCGGCGGCTGGCTGTAGACCGCAGCAATGTCATGGCCGGCCTCATGCAGCGCCCGCAATGCCGGCACGGCAAACTCCGGCGTGCCCATGAAGGCGAGCCGCATGGCTTCTACCCCGCGGCGTCGTCCCGGCGCTGGCGCATTTCCTTGGCCAGCCGGCGCAGGATCATGTTGCGTTTCAACGCGGACACATGATCGACGAACAGGATGCCGTCGAGGTGGTCCAGCTCGTGCTGCAGGCAGGCCGCGAGCAGCCCATCGCCCTCGATCTCCCGCCGCGTGCCGGCCTGGTCGAGATAGCGCACCTTGACCCAGGCCGGCCGGGTGACGTCTGCATACTGGTTGGGTAGCGACAGGCAGCCCTCTTCGCGCGTTGCCATGGTGTCGCTGGCTGCGACGATCTCCGGATTGACCAGCACAACCGGCGCCGGCTTGTCGTCGGTCATCAGGTCGATCACCGCCAGGCGCAGCCCGATGCTGACCTGGGGCGCCGCCAGCCCGATGCCGGGCGCCTCGTACATGGCGGCGAACATGCGCGGAATGAGATCTCGAAGTAGCACGTCGTCGGCGGAAGTCACGGCTTTTGCCCGCGCCTTAAGCATGGCGTTGGGCGCGATCAGGATCGGCAGGAGGGAGAGGTCAAGAC
>JANXRT010000175.1 GCA_025356735.1 Acetobacteraceae bacterium
GGTCAGCAGCTTCTGTGCCCGCACCATGTCGCGGATGGTGATGGTCGGGAAATCGGTGCCCCAGACGGTGCCGTCGGGCCGGGTCTCGCGCGGGCCGGTGCTGCCCATGCAGCCGCCCAGCACGTTGGCGCAGATGACGAAAAAACGGCCGGTATCGACCGCGCGGCCGGGGCCGACCAGAGTATCCCACCAGCCCGGCTTGCCGGTGAGCGGGTGCGGCTCGGCGACGTACTGGTCAAGCGTGAGGGCGTGGCAGACCAGCACGGCGTTGGTGCGCGCGGCGTTGAGCGTGCCGTAGGTGCGATAGGCGACGGTCATCCGCGCCAGCGTCATGCCGCAATCCAGCATCATGCCGTCATCGAACGTGACATGCGTGTGGACAGGCTCGGCGGCTTGTGCGGAATGGTCCATGTCGGCGTTGCATAGGCACAGCGCCGCTCCGGTCGCAAGTCACGGCGGCGGGCAGGAGGTTTGCAGTTCGGGCCGCATCGTCTATCAGGACCGCCCGAGGTCAGCATCCCAGGTCCGTGTACAAACAGATGTCCAGCTTGCTCGACGCCACCACCCTGCCCATGACGGCGACGGCCGACCTGGCGTCGCTGCGCGGGAAAATCGACTGCATAGACGACGCGCTGCACGACCTGCTGATGCAGCGCGCCGAGGTGGTGACCCAGGTTGCGGCCTCCGGCAAGGGGCGGGTCGCGCTGCGGCCAGGGCGCGAAGCCGAGATCCTGCGCCGGTTGCTGGCGCGCAACCATGGCGCGCTGCCGGGGCAAGGGCTGGTGCGGATCTGGCGGGAGCTGCTGGCGGCCACGACCTCGATGCAGGGTCCCTACATCATCGCCGTGTGCGAGCCCGATGCCGACGCTGCCTTCACCCAGTGCGCGCGAGAGCATTTCGGCGCCTTGACGCAGCTTCGGGTTCATCGTGCGTGGAGCCAGGTGCTGCGCGATATCGGCACCGGAGCGGCCTCCGTCGCCGTGCTGCCGCTGCCGCGCGAGGAGGATGGGCCCGGCCAGGTGTGGTGGACGGCGCTGCTGCAGAAGGACGAGCCGCGCATCCAGGTTATCGCGCGATTGCCGTTCTGGACCCAGCGGCCCGACAGCGCGCCCCAGGGCCAGGCTTTGGTGCTCGGCGCTATTTCGCCCGACCCGACCGACAACGACCGATCGCTGCTTGGCATCGAATTACCGCTGGATGTCAGCCGCACCCGCGCCATCGCGGCGCTGACCGACACCGGATTTTCCCTGGACACCCTGATATTACGGCGTGATCCCGGTGCCCCGGTGGCTTTCATCCTCGCCGACGTCGCCGGGCACGTCACCGAGGCCGATCCGCGGCTGGATGGGCTGCGTCCAAATGTGCACCGTGCCGTGGTGCTCGGCGCCTACGCGGTGCCAATCGGGATTTCACCATGAGCATCCCGCGGCCACGACCGGAAATCCTTACGATTTCACCCTATGTCGCCGGCGAGTCGAAGGTTGCCGGCGTCAACCGAATCGTAAAGTTGTCGTCCAACGAGGGCGCGTTCGGCGTGCCGCCCGGCGCTCAGGCGGCCTACGTGGCGTTGGCCAACGAGGTTCATCGCTACCCCGACGGCTCAGCTGCGGAACTACGCGCGGCATTGGGACGGACATTCAGCCTGGATTCCGCCCGTATCGTCTGCGGCGCCGGTTCCGATGACCTGCTATACCAACTCTGCCTCGCCTATGGCGGCCCCGGCACCGAGATCATCATGTCGGCGCACGGTTTTTCGATCTACCAGATCGCCGGAACCTACTCCGGCGCCACGGTGATCAAGACCCCCGAGCGCGAGCTGACCGCCGATGTCGACGCCATCCTGGCCGCGGTGTCGCCGGCGACGCGCATCGTGTTCATAGCCAACCCCAACAACCCGACCGGCAGCATGCTGAGTGAGGCGGAGATGAGGCGGCTGCGCGAAAATCTGCCGCCCGAGGTGCTGCTGGTGATCGACGCCGCCTACGCCGAATACGTGACCAGACCGGACTACGATGCGGGCGTCAGCCTGGTCGATGCCAACGACAACACAGTGATGACCCGCACCTTCAGCAAGATCTTCGGCCTGGGCGGCATGCGGATCGGCTGGGCCTACGCACCGCCCGCGGTGATCGACGTACTCAACCGCGTGCGCAGCCCGTTCAACGTATCCCTCGCCGCCCAGGCCGCCGGCATCGCCGCGCTGGCCGAGCCCGGCTGGGTTGATGCGTCCCGCGCCCACAATGCCGAATACCGCTTGATCCTGACCGACCGGCTGTGTCAGGCCGGCATCCTTGTATGGCCGAGCGAGGGTAATTTTGTCCTAGCCGACTTCGAGACCCCGGAACGCGCCGCCGCCGCCGACGCCTATCTTCGCACGCGTGGCATCATCGTGCGCGCGGTCGGCGGCTACGGCCTGCCTGCCTGCCTGCGCATCACCGTGGGGTTGGCCGAGGAGGTCCACCTCGTCGCCGATGCATTGGACGCGTTCATGGCCGATGCCTGAGCCCCTGTTTCGACGCATCGCGCTAATCGGTGTCGGGCTGATCGGCAGCTCGATCGCCAGGATCGCGCGCCAGCGCGGCGATCTCGCCCGCGAAGTGATCGTCAACGCCCGCACTCAGAAGACCCTTGACCGGGTGACCGCCCTCGACATTGCCGATCGCGTCGAACTCGACGCCGGCCGTGCGGTTGCCGGCGCCGACTGCGTCGTGCTGTGCTCCCCGGTCGGCACATTCTCGGACATTGCCGCGGCCATCGCGCCGTATCTGGCGCCTGGCGCGATCGTCACCGATGTCGGCTCGACCAAGGTCTCGGTGATCCGCGACGTCGGGCCGCACATTCCCGCCGGCGTGCACTTCGTCCCCGCCCACCCGCTCGCCGGAACCGAGTATTCCGGCCCCGATTCGGGCTTTGTCACGCTGTTCGAAAATCGCTGGTGCCTGCTGACCCCGCCGCCCGGCACCGACGATGCGTGCGTCGAAAAGATTGCCGAACTCTGGCGCCGGTGCGGCTCGATGATCGAGGTCATGGAGCCTGTCCACCATGACCGCGTGCTCGCCATAGTCAGCCATTTGCCGCATCTGATCGCCTTCACCATCTGCGGCACCGCCGACGATCTGGAGGACGAAAGCCGCCAGCAGGTGCTGAAATTCGCCGCTTCCGGTTTTCGCGACTTCACCCGCATCGCCGCCTCCGATCCCACGATGTGGCGCGACGTGTTCCTCAA
>JANXRT010000184.1 GCA_025356735.1 Acetobacteraceae bacterium
GGACTTGAGATCGCGGAGCACGTCGGTGAGCGGGACGCTGCGGAGCGCGCCGTCCGTCTACTTCGCCGTTGACGATGCGCTGGGCCAGGCCCTCGACGATCGCGGTCTTGCCGACGCCCGGTTCGCCGATAAGCACCGGATTGTTCTTGGTGCGGCGGGCGAGCACCTGGATGGCGCGGCGGATCTCCTCGTCGCGGCCGATCACCGGATCGAGCTTGCCGTCACGCGCCAGCGCCGTGACATCCCGCGAATACTTCTTCAGCGCGTCGAAACTCTGCTCGGCGTTCTGGCTGGTGACCTTTCGGCCCTTTCGGATGTCGGCCATGGCCTTTTCCAAGGCCTGCGCCGTGGCGCCGCTGCCGCGCAACGCCCGCGCCGCCGGCGTTTCGCTGGCGGCGATCGCGACAAGCAGCCGATCCTGCGCCACGTACTCGTCGCCGGCCTTGGTCGCCGCGGTTTGCGCCGCATCCAGCACGCGGACCAGCTCCGGCGTGATCTGCGGCTGGCCGGCGCCGGCGCCCTGCACCTTGGGCAACCGGGCCAGCTCGCCCTCGATGCCCGTGCGGGCGGTGACGGGATCGCCGCCGGCGGCGCGGATCAGCCCGGCGGCGGCGCCCTCCTCGTCATCGAGCAGGGCCTTCAGCATGTGTTCGGGCGTGATGCGCTGATGGAAGTCGCGCACCGCGATGGTGCTGGCGGCCTGCAGGAAGCCGCGCACGCGGTCGGTGAATTTTTCCAAGTCCATGTCCATGTCCCTTTTCAGCAGGCAACCGGCGTTCTCCCGCCCCTATTATAGGCGACGGGAGGCGACCTTTGTTAAAACAGATGGTCAACGGCACACTAGCACACAAGTTGTCGCTGTAGGAAAAATAACCCATGCGTGTCGAGTATTTGTATCGCTACCCGGTCAAGGGCCTGACCGCCGAGGCGCTGGAGGCAACCGAGGTCGAGGCCGGCGGCGCCATTCCGTGGGACCGTGCCTTCGCCCTGGCCCTGGACGGCGGCGCGTTCAACCCGGAAGCGCCGGGCTGGGTGCCGAAAACCAACTTCATGTGCCTGATGAAGAACGCCGGCACCGCCGCGCTGCGGTCGCATTTTGACACCAAATCCGGCATCCTGACGATCCGCGCGCCCGACGGCACCGGCATCTCCGAAAACGCGTTGAGCCCCGCAGGCCAGGCCCTCATCGGAAAATTCCTGGCCGGCTTCATGGGCGAGGAGGCGCGCGGCACCCCGACGTTCCACCACACACCGGGCCACGTCTTCGGCGACAACCGCGAGCCCGTCATCAGCCTGATCAACATCGCCAGCCTGCAGGACTACGAGGCCAAGCAGGGCGCCCGACGCCACCGCCGGCGCTTCCGCGCCAACGTCTGGTTCTCCGGCGCGGCCCCCTGGAGCGAGTTCGACTGGATCGGCAAGACCATCCAGATGGGCGGCGCCATGCTGCGCGTCACCGACCGCATCATCCGCTGCCCGGCGACCGAGGTGAACCCGGTCACCGCCGAGCGCGATGCCGATCCGATCCGGGAACTTCGAACCCTCTACGGCCACACCCATCTTGGCATCTTCGCCGAGGTGATCGAGGGCGGCCGCTTCGCGGTCGGCGACGGGATCGAGGTCTTGCCGGAGTAGAAGAACTACCTTCCTGCTTCTCCCACTCCCCTCGTGGGAGGGGGCTGGGGGGAGGGGGTAGCCAACAACCAACGCGCCCGCCCCTCAGGACCTCGCCCAATCGCCCGGCCCATGAAGTCTCGCCGTTGTCTCAACGCGTGTTAATGATGTCATTATCTCTTCGTCCGACATCCGTTCCAATTCCAGGACATCGCTCGCCGTCGCCTCCCTCGGTTCAGCCGCAAGCGCCACGGCCGGCGCCGCCGCCAGCGCCTCCGCCATCAGGTTGACCGCGGCGTGCTCCACCCAGTCCGCCTGGCGCACCGCGACCGGGTCCGCCGCCACCGCGCGCCGTACCGCCTGCAGCCGCAGCAACATCCGCATCGCGCCCTGGCTCTGCCGCATCATCGCCATCGCCTGCGCCGCGCACCGTCGCGCCACATCCGGCTCCAGCCGGAAAAGCTGCGCCAGCCGCAGGCAATCCATCCCATACGCGTCGGCGGCAACGAACTGCGCCGCCAACCGCCCCTCGGCCGCCGTCGCCGGCGCCAGGCTCGCCACCGCCGCCATCGCCACCTGGTCCCGCGCCAGCCACTCCCCCGGCTCATCCACCACCGGCGGCGGCAACACCGCCCGCAGCACCAGGATCACCGCGCCAAACACCTGCGGCGGCAGCACCATCGCCCAATCGGTTTTCACATCGCCAGCCGGACCGTTCGAATGTTCCATCCCGTTAGTATACAGTCACTATCTTTAACGAAGCAAGCAAAACCGCAGGGTGGAAAAGCCCTCGCGCCTTCCACCATCCCAAGCCAATCCAGACCCCGCCATCAACACCAATCCTCAACACAAGAACGCCCGCCAAACATAGCGCCAACCCGCACCCCCGGCAGAAAAAGGTTATCAATCCAGCCAGTCACCAAACCCATATGAACATCCACCCAACCAGCCTAGGCTCCGCCCCATCACCCGCAGGCACAGGACAAAGGCTATGAGCGAACTGCATCGCATAACCGTCGCGTCCACGGTATGCGGCGGCCGTCCCTGCCTGCGCGATTTACGCATCCGGGTAAAAGACGTGCTCGACCTGCTAGCCGCCGGCGCCAGCCGCGAGGAAATCCTCAGCGATTACCCGTTCCTCGAAGCCGAGGACATCACCGCCGCGCTGAAATATGCCGCGGACCAAAGCGACCATGCGATGATCTGAGTTGTTCGATGGGCCTCGAATCAGGGCAGGGCTGTAACACTCCTGGACAAATCGATGGATTGTTAACCCGCCTGTTTGCTAACTTCAAACGGTCGACTTTGGTCAAGTGTCGGTCATCGTCGTATTCACCAGACGGTCGGGCGAGAAGCGGAAAGCGAGTTAATGGCACAGCAGGCTTTCGAGGATTTTGAGCAGACGATACAGAAGCTGGTCGAAGCGTTTGACCGCGACCTTCCCAAACGTGGTGACGCGCATATGTCCGAGGCCGACCTTAGGCTTCAATATCTCGACCCTTTTTTTGGATCGCTCGGTTGGGATGTTGGCAATCGCGCATTAACCCCATTTTATGGACGGGAGGTCGTCGTAGAGCCTCCTCATCTTATGCAGGGCGCGCACCGCAGGCCCGACTACTTGTTCCGTGTGAATGGAATTGATAAGTTTGTTTGTGAAGCGAAACGGCCACAAGAAGAACTGCTCCGACATCATTTTCAAGTACAGAACTATATTTTTAACCTAAAGCTATGGATTGGCGTCTTAAGCAACTTTGAGCAGTTCAAGGTTTTTCTTGTCGGCGGTCAACCCGATAAAAATCGCCCCTTCTCACCGCTTGATGGCTGGACTATTCATTTCAAGTCCTATTCTATCGCCGCTAGACAGATATGGGACACATTTGGCCGGCATAACGTTTCGAACGGGTCACTCGACCGGCTCGCGCAATCCTCTCCTAAAGTGTATCGACCAGGCAAGCAGGGCTGGCTAATCAAGCCCGAACGAGCAAAACGGATCGATGCCAAGTTTTTGGGGTTCTTAGAGAACCATCGTGCGAGGCTAGCGCGAATCCTACGTAGAAAGAACACGAATTTTGATGGCCAGAGCCTAACCGAAGCCACCCAGAAGATAATCAACCGGCTTCTATTTCAGCGTATCTGTGAAGACCGAAACATTGACGTGGGTCTTACCCTCAGCGCGACTACCACGCGTTGGGAGTCCGGGGGTAAAGTTCAAAGCCAACTATGGCCTTCGATTGTCGCGAATTTCCGGCATATGAGCCGCACGTTTAATGGCGGACTCTACGGCAAACCCAATCAAACTCCTCACTTCATTGAAGCACTAGATGTAGACGACACGTGGTTAGCAGACTTTCTTGAAGAGTTGGCTGGAGAGGATTCCAGCTACCTCCTCGCGGTCATACCAGTGGAAATCCTTGGTAGCGTTTATGAACGCTTTCTCGGCTCCGTAGTCGCAGATAGCGGACGCGTTGAGCCAAAACCGGAAGTACGAAAATCAAAGGGGGTTTATTATACCCCAAAAATAATCGTCGATGAGGTGGTTGAGCGAACGGTCGGAGAGGCGATATCGGGCAAATCGCCAGCACAGCTTCAGTCCTACCGCGTGGCAGACCCCGCCTGCGGTTCCGGCTCTTTTCTGCTTGGTGCATTTGAACGGCTTTGTCACGAGCATCTTGTATGGCTATTGGGTCATCCTTCGGAGCAAAAGCGGGAGAACTGCTACAAATCGGCCGTGGGCGATCTGCGTCTTACAACAGGTTTCAAGCGTGATATCTTGGTCAGATCTATCTTCGGCGTGGACATTGATGCTCAGGCCGTCGAGGTAACACAGATGTCGCTCTATC
>JANXRT010000192.1 GCA_025356735.1 Acetobacteraceae bacterium
TGCCGCCGCCGGCGCTGCGGTGCTGCGCAATTCCATCAATCTCGGCAAGGGGGCCAGCCTGGCGCATGGCCTTGCTTATGCGCTGGAATTCGGCCCATCCGGCGTCATCACCCTGGACGGCGACGGCCAGCATCGCGCCGAGGACATCCCGGCAGTGATTGAGTGCGCCCACACGCATCCGGGCCGGGTGGTGATCGGCTCGCGCCGGGCGGGCCGCGATACCTCGCCGCGGCTGCGCTACGCGGCCAACCGACTGGCCGATTTCTGGGTATCGCTCGCCTCAGGCTGTGCGGTGGATGACAGCCAGTCGGGCTTCCGGCTGTATCCCGCGGAGCTGCTGCGCCGTTTGAACGGCAATTTCCCGAAGGCATCCCGGTTCGCCTTCGAAAGCGAGCTGCTGATCGAGGCTGCCCGGCTCGGCTTCGCAACGGCCGCCGTGCCGATCCCAGCAATTTACGGTTTAAAGCGGGCCAGCCATTTCCGACCGGTTACCGACAGCCTGAAGATTGCGTTCGCGGTGGCACGGCAGTTGGCGCGGCAGAAGTAAGGCCGAGGCTTCGCCCCTTATGCTATCCCACCGTTAATCGAGATCGCCTGACCCGTGATGTAGGACGCTTGGTCGGAAGCCAGGAACGCCACCAGGTCGGCGACCTCCTCCGGCCGGCCGGCGCGCCGCATCGGAACCCTGTCAGCGATCGCATCGGCATTGAACGCCGCATCGGTTGCGGGCGAGGCAATGATCCCGGGCGCCACGGCGTTGACGGTCAACCCGCGGCTGGCGACTTCGCGCGCAAGACTTTTCACCACACCAATCAGCCCGGCCTTGGCGGCGGCGTAGTTGGCCTGACCGCGGTTGCCGGTGATCGCCGACAACGAGGAGATGGCGACGATCCGCCCCCACCGGGTCGCCATCATCGGCAGCAGCAAAGGCTGCGTGACGGCGAAGAAGCCACTGAGCGAGACATCCAGCACCGATCGCCATTGCAGCGCGGACATTCCCGCCATCGGCACGTCAGCATGGGTGCCGGCGTTATGCACCAGGACCTGCGGCACGCCGGCGTCGCAAAGCCGCGCCATTTCGACGTTCGCGGCATCGAAGTCGGTAAGGTCGAGTTGCAGGGTCTCGGCCGAACCGCCGGCGCCACGGATCGTTCCCACGACATGCTCGGCGCGGTCGATCCCGGTCATGGCGTGGACAATAACGTGCAGGCCGTCCCGCGCCAGGCGATGGCAGATCGCGGCACCAATGGGACTGGCGCCGCCGGTGACGAGCGCGCGCCTCATGACGGCAGCACGATTACTGCCCGCCCGCAGACGAGGACGCGGCCGGCTTGCGAGGCCAGGCTGAACTCATAGACACAGCCGCCGACGTCGCGCAGCGCAAGTGCCGCCGTGATACGGAGTTCGCCGAGCGACGGGTCATCAAGCCGATCGATGCGTATCTCGGTGCCCCGCAGGCTGGCCAGATAGCCAGCCGGTTCGGCTACGATGCCAGTCAACCGCGCGCTACACGCCGCGATGGCCAGCAGCGCGCCATGCGCCGCGGCGGCCTGCAGGCCGTACTCGATGCCGCAGACGCCGCTCAGCCGGCCGTTGCGGCGCAGCGGGTTGCCGGGATCGAGATGCGAACTCGCGCGGCATCGTATCTTCGACATGTCCCACGCCTCGACATGGTCGAGCAGGCACATCGCACCCTGATGCGCGATCAGGTCGGACAGCTTCCGGCTTATCGCCATGGCCGCACGTCAATCGCGACAGCGCCATGCCGGAGCCGGGCGCGAATGGTTCCGGGTTGGCGCCGGGCGAGACATTCCAACAGCGGCAGCGCCCGCGCGGCGGGGTTTCCAAGCGCCAGAGACAGCAACGACGGCAGTTGTGTCGCTTCCTCGGCTGCCGTGCTGATCGCCTCATAGGTGACGACGATCCGGGCCATTGTCCGCTCGCATGGCTCCGGGGTTAGAACCAGGCAGGCGGCGAAGGGTGCCAGGGTCGGGCGTTTCTCGGCCATCGGCGCGGGAATCGGGGTGTCGTAGACGCAAAGCAGGATCGGTTGCCGCTCGACATGCAGCCCGGCCATGGCCTTGAGCAGGGAGGCGGCAAATGTCGCATCCTGGCCGGTGACCGTGACCGCTTCCTTGCTGGAACGCGTGGCGATGGTCCAATAGCCGGCGGCGGCGTTGTGCACCGAATTGTGGAACTGGGTCGGCGAGACCTGGCGGCCAGGCTCCGCCAGGGTTTCCAGGATGGCGTGGACCACCACACCGTCGCCATTCGAGCAGCCGAACACGCCGGCGATCGAGCCTGGTGGAAATTCCGCCATCTCCATCGCCTGCTGTGCCACGACCAACGCCAGCCGAACAGCGACGCCGGTCCGTCGCCGCTCGTTCGATGACAAGATGTCTGGCACCGGAGGCGCTATGTCCGCGGGCACGTAGGGGGTTTCTCCGGCCAGCACGGCACGGCTGCCGGCCCAGCCCGGCAGACCCGGTCCCCAAAGCGACACGCCCGCGACATAGGCCCGCATCAGCCGCTGATGCCGAGCACGAGGCTGCAATTCACCCCGCCGAACCCGAACGAGTTGCTGACCACGTTGCGAATTTTCCTGTCGGTGTTCTCGCCAAGCACATTGCCACGGAACGCGGGATCAATCCGGGTCACGTTGAGGCACCCCGGCAGCAAGCCATGCTCGATGCACAGCGTCGAGACGATCGCGTCCATGATCCCGGCGGCGCCCAGCGTGTGGCCGGTCCAGCCCTTGGTCGAGCTGCACGGGACGGCACCGCCGAATGTCTCGAACACGGCAAGGTCCTCGATCGCGTCATTGGCCGGGGTGCCGGTGCCATGCAGGTTGATATAGTCGATGGCGTCGGGCCGCAGGCCGGCGCGGGCCAGCGCCTGGCGCATCGCGGCGATCGCGCCGGCGCCCTCGGGATGCGGCGCCGACATGTGGTGGCCGTCGCTGGTAGCGCCGTAGCCGAGCAGCGCCGGCCTTTCATCGCCGGGTTCGGCGCGCTCCAGCAGCACGAACCCCGCCCCCTCGCCGATCGAGATGCCGTCCCGTGAGATGTCGCAGGGCCGGCACGGCAGCTCAGAAATCAGGTCGAGCGCGGAAAAGCCGTGCAGCGTCATCTGGCATAGGGAGTCAGCGCCGCCGGCGACCACGGCATCGCACACGCCGCAGACGATTAACCGGTAGGCATCGACGAAGCTGAGGGCGCTGGAGGCGCAGGCGCTGGAGATCACCATCGCCGGGCCGCACAGGCCAAGTCGCGCCGCAACGAAATCGGCCAGCGAGAACATGTCGTGAGTATGAAGGAAATCAAAGTTCCTTGGCAGCGCGCCGCTATCGGGGTGGCGTTCGCGGTAGGCGTTCTCGCAGGACAGCACGCCCGAGGTGCTGGTGCCGAGCACGACCCCGATGCGCTCGGCACCGTGTTTCTTCCTGGCGCGCGCCACTGCTTCCGCGAAGCCGTCCGTTGCCAACGCCAGGTCGGCCAGACGGTTGTTGCGGCAATCGAACCGAGCCAGGACGGTGGGCAAGGCGTGGTGCTCGATGCCCGCGACACGCCCGATATGGCCGCGCTGGTCGTTGCCGCCATGCTCGAAGTCACACGGGATCAGCCCGCCGCGCCGACCATGCAAGGCGGCCAGCGTCGCCGCTCCGCCATGGCCGACAGCGGTGACGAGCGTGCTCGCGGTCAAGGTGAGGGGCTGCATGGCGGATTGGGTCACAGGAAGAACAAATGGGTAGCCATTTCAAAGGGCGACAGGGGAAAGACCCCGGCCCGGCGGCGGTCCGACAAGGACAAAGGAAAAATACATCGCCGACACCGCCCCGAGCACGACCGTGGTTCCGATCTCGCGCAGCAGCGGCGTAGCACATAGCGCCAGCAGACCGAAGGTCAGCAACGTTGTCGCGTTGCAGGTGACCAGAGTCCTAAGTGTCCGCGCCCGCTCCTCCTCATCGAGCTGGCGGCGGGCGAAGAACAGCGCGTAGTCCAGGCCGATGCCGACCACCAGCTGCAACGACACGATGTGGATCAGCGACAGGTGTTTACCGGCCGCGGTCAGGCCGGCGATGGTGACGAGGCAGGAGGCCGCCACCGCCGCGACGACCTTCATCAGCCGCGGCAGGTCACGCAGGCCAACCCACAGAGCGATCAGCGCGGCCAGACCACCGAGCCCGAGCCAGCGCCAGGCACGGCCAGTGTAGCCGGCAACCAGGCGGTCAGTTTCGGCGCGCATGTCGACATAGGCAGCATCCGGCTCGGCGGCCAAGGCGGCGGCGAGGGCACTGGGATCGCGCAGCCCGGCGGGAACCAGGATGCCGGTCCATCTGCCGCCGCGCGATTGCAGCAGCGGTTTCAGCCTCGCGCCGATCGCCGTGCCGACAAAGTCGGCGGGCACCACCGGCGCCATCGCGCGGCTCTTTTCGACGTCGGCTGCAAACGTGGCAAAAGCGTTTTCCCGAAACGGCATTCCGGCACGGGCCTCGACGATGCGGGCGGCGAGCGTCGGTGCATCCGGCAGCGCGGCGCGGCGCGAAAGCTGGGTGGTGGCGCTTGGAATGAACCGGGCGGCACTCTCAATTCCGGTCATCGCACCCTGCGCCACCAGCCGGTCGAATACCGGTGCCAGCCGTTCCTCGTGCGCCAGCACGACCTCCTCGCTGCCGCCGGCAACGAAGATCATCTGTCCGGCGCCCGGCACTCCGATCTCGGACCGCAACTCGGCGTCAAGGCGCAACGCCGCCTCCGATACCGGGCTGAGCCGGGAAAAATCCTGCTCCCATCGTGGCCCGCCCATTGCCAGCAGCGCGATCCCTGCGACGACCGCCGGCAGCAGGGCCAGCTTGAAAAAATCCCGAAGGGCCTCGATGCGCAGCAGCCGGGCCGGATCGCCGGCCGAAACCGGCGCGAGATCGGCGGCAACGATCAGCCGTGGCAGCAGCCACCGCGTCGCGGCAGCGGCGACGACGACCCCGACCGTCGCGAACAGGCCAAGCTGCGCCAACCCGGCAAAACCGGAAAAGACCATCCCAGTCAGACCCAAAGCCGCCGTCACCACCGCCAGCAGCAACGTGGGTCCGATCCGCGTCAGCGTGCCGCTTGCGGGTTCGTTCTGCTTGCGGTGTCCGATCAGCAGCACCGGATAGTCGACCGTGACGCCCAGCATGGTCATGCCGAAGCCGAGTGCGATGCCATGCACGAAGCCGAAGGCCAGCTGCACCGCCAGCGCCGCGGCGGCAATGCCGAGCACCACCGGCACGCCAATCGCGGCAATGACCCATAGCGAGCGGAAGCGCCAGAACAGCAGCAAGGCGACCAGCACGGAGGAAAATACAGACAAAATCTCGACGTCGCGGCGCATGGCGTGCGCGGCGTCCTGCGCGAAGATCGCGGGACCGGACAGCAGCAGCCGGGCGGAACCGGGTTTGGCATCGGCGAACGTCGCGGTCAGGGTCGCGGCCACGCGATCCTGGGCGGAGATGTCCATGCCGGTCGCCCGGGTCTGCGCCACCAGCAGTGCGCGATCATGATCGGCCGCGAACCAGACGCCGTCGCGCAACCGAATCCGGGAGCCGCCGAGCCACTTTTGCAGCATCCCCAGGAACACGCCCGGCGGGTCCGCCATGCCGAACCGCTCGACCAGCGGCGCCGCCGAGGAGCCAAGCCCGGCCAACACGTCTTCAAAGTCCTTCCGCAGCGCCGGAACGGTGAACGCGGCTTCGCTGGTGCCGGGCGACAGCAGGTAGCGACGCTGGAACAGGAAACCTTGGTCCGCCTCCGAAAAACCGACATGGCCGTTGTTGACGGCCGAGAACAGGCCGGAGCGCTCCAGTGCCTGGGCCATCGCCCCGCTGATCCGCGACAGCTCGGCGGCCGGCGCCTGGTCGATGCCGATCAGGATCACGCTCGATGCGGTGCCCGACTGCACTTCGGAAATCATCAGCCGGGCCGCCTGGGTCTGGCCGGCAGGCAGCAGATCCGCCATGTCGGTGCGTATCTCGATGCAGCGGAAAACAAGCCAGGCTAGCAGCGTGGCCAGGATCAAGGCGGCGGCGATCGGAAGTCCGGTCCGGGTTGGAACCTCCATGTGCCGCATCAAGGTATCGGTCCGATGACCATGCGCGAGCTGCTGCCGTTGGCCTGCAATATGCTTATCTGCGTCGGCTCCTTCCCGGCACCGTCGATCCGCACCGTCTCAACCAGCTTCGCCACTTCCGAAATCGCAACCAGGTTCAGCTGCCATCCGGGAAAGCTGCCGGCAAGCGTCACTCGGAACGAGCGCTGCAAGGTGGCAAGATCACCGGCGAGCGTAGCGCGCATCGCGTCGATCAGGCCGCGCAGTTCTGGCTGGTTGCCCAGGTCGAGGCGCCGGGTGGCGCCGCCGCCATCGACCAGGGTCAGCATGTCGCCATCGATCGTCAGCCGCTCGAACCGCGGTTGCAGCGTCAGTTTTTCGAGAAGGCCGGGACGGCGATAGGACAGCTCGCCGGCCACCACCAGGGGCTGGTCCAACGCGGGGAAGTGCTTCTCCTCGGTGAAGTGGTCATGGCGCTGGGGCACCGAGGCAAGTTCCCGCATCAGCGTCTCGATCGAAAACGGCTGCGCCATCGTTGAGTTGGGCACACCGCACGCCAGCAGCAGAAGCCAGACGCTCCACTTGCCGGGTCGCGTCGCCGACCTTTGCGGACGCGCTCCAAAAATCGAAGAAGTTGAACCAGTTGAACGGATGGGCACGGCAGTGATGCTCCAGACGGGCGACATATTCCTTTAGCCAGATTCGAGCCGCGGCGTCCCGGCCACCGTCGCGCAGCCGCATTCCGTCGTGGAAGGGCTCAATGAGGATGCGGTAATGGCGGGGCCCGATGCGCGGCGCGAAGCAGAGGAAGATGGGAGCTTCGAGCGCACCGGCAAGCAGGATCGGTCCGGCCGGGAACAAGGCCGGGCTGCCGAGAAAGTCGATCGCCACCGATTTCTCGCCGCGATGCGCGCGGTCGGCCAGCATGCCGACGATCTCGCCGCGCACGACGCTCTCGCGCGCCTCGAGCATCGCGCCCAGCGTGCCAAGTTCGATGATGTCACGCGCCAGCGCGGGGTTCAGCCGCTCCAGCAGACGCGTCGGCTCGGCGGCGTTGGCACGGTACATCATCGGCCGGATGCGCTGTGGGCAATCGGCCGCGATCGCGCGGAGCGCCTCGAAGCTGCCGAGATGGCAGCCGAGCAGCACGCAGCCGCGGCCCTGGTCCAGCGTGGCGCGCAATCCATCCAGCCCCTCGACCTCGAACCTGTAGGAGGCCGTTCGGCCGGTGAGCAGGAAAAGCCGATCGAGTGTGACGTTGGCGAAGGAGAGAAAGTGCCGCGATACGTCGAGGAAGCCGGCGCGGCGGCCAAGGACGCGACCGAGAAACCCGCGCGAGGCGGCGCGGGCAGAACCGGACGCAACAATGAACCAGGCGGTGACCGGCAACAGAAGCAGCTGGCCCGCCGACCAGCCCAGGCGAAGGATCAGCCAAGCCATGAGGCGCGTCAGAATAGCGTTGCCGCGTTCGTGCTGGCGGCTCCAATCGGAGACGGATGCGCTCATGCGGTCACCGGGAACGTCGCCGTCCCGGCCATCACGCGAGCGCCCTCGACCTCGCAGGTGAAGCCGACGCGGCCACCTGAACCAAGTTGGAGAACAACCCGCACATCTTGGCCGGGTAGCACCGGTGCGGTGAATTTCACCGCGTCCAGCAATATCGGGCCGTCGGTCGCGGCGTGGTTCCGGATGCGGGAAAGAACCTCGTCGAGCAGCATCACGCCCGGAACGATAGGACGGCCCGGAAAATGGCCTGCCAAGCAGGGATGGTCGGCGGCAACGGTGAAATCGCCCACAACGATCGTCATCTGAGAAACGGTCTGCAACTCAGGCGTCACTGCAAGCATCCTGAAGCCGATCCAGTGCCGCGCGCGGCAGCTTGCCGACTTCGTTGCGCGGCAAGTCGTCGACCCGAATTACTCGGCGCGGCAGGAACACTGGATCCATGCGCAGCCGCAAGGCCGCAAGGATGTTTTCCGATGTTTGGCCGGGGGCGACGACATAGGCCAGCAGCCGGGCAGCCGAACGCTCATCGAGGTCGTCGGGTGCCACGAACAGCCCGTCCGTGACACCCTCGATATCGTTCAAGATCTGGTTCAGCCCAGCCAGTGAGGCACGCTTGCCGGCGAGCTTGATCATGTCGGCGGTGCGCCCGAGCAGCCGGAACTTTCCTCCGTCCACCATCTCGATGTTGTCGTTCAAGGGCCATGGCTCCGCGAACGGGGCCGTCACCATGATTCTTTCCATGCTAAATTGGCGTTCGGGAAGGAAGCCGACACCCGGATAGAGTGTCCAGGCGACGTCGGTCACGGTGCGGCGGCTGGCGACGGAGCCAATTTCGGTGGCACCAAAAATCTCCATCACCGGAGCGCCCCATCGTGCCTCGGCGGCGGCAGCCACCGCCACCGGAAGCGGCGCCGTGGCCGAGATGATTTTCAACGATGGTGGGCATTCCGTCCCGGCCGCCAGCAGGTTGCGCAAGTGCAGCGGCGTGGTGACCAGAATGCGCGGCGCGTCCACCTGGCGCAGCGCGCGCCGGATATCGTGCGGGTAGAAGGCCGGGCCGTGCCAGCTGGCGACATTGGCGTGCAGCGGCAGCAGGATCGTGGTCTCGAACCCGTACATGTGCTGCGGCGGCACGGTGCCGACCACCGTGTTGCGGTGTCGCGCCGTCAGCTCGAAGCGGACGGCCGCCGCGAGGCTGCGCTCGACCAGCGCCCCCCAGAGCTTGCGGTTGGCCATCGGCTCCCCGGTGGTGCCCGAGGTGAACACGATGGCGGCGAGCTGATCGGCAGCGACCATGGGGACGGCCTCGGATGGGCCCACCTGACCCAGGCACGCGGTCATGCGGTGGTGGCGCGACAGCCCGGCCACCGCCGGGTCCTCGGATACCGATATCACATTGGAAAAATCATCGCCGAGCTGGCGCAGCCGCGCCGGCGAGCGGTCGCTGGTCAGTAGGCAGACCTGCTTGCGCAATACGCAGGCGGCGAAGGCGACGGCAAAACGGTAGCGGTCCTGGCAGAGATTGACCACGTGGCTGGCATCCGGCAGGGCGTCGGCGAGATGGCGTGCCGCGTTCAGGAACATGGAAGCGGTGGTCGTGCCGTCGGGTCCGACAAATAGGACATCTGAGGACTGCCGATCCGTCAGAGCATAGCGCGGACGGGGCAAAAGCTCAGCTTCCACGATGCCGGGCGACATAGGCGGCGAGGCTCCGCAGCGAAGAAAAGATCTCCTTGATGTCAGGATCGTCCGACTTGAGTTCGATGCTATAGCTGCGCGACAGGGCCAGCGCCAGTTCCAGCGCGTCGATCGAGTCGAGCCCAAGCCCCTCACCGAAAAGCCGTGCGTCCGGAACGATCTCGTCCGGGTTTAGTTCAAGATGCAAGGTGTCGACGATCAGCCGGGCAAGCTCGGATTCGGTTGTCGCTTTCATGTCGAAATTCATCGATCGCCCCCGCGGGATGACTGCGGCGCGGAGCCACGATGGTGACGCACACCTTCCCTGCAGGGTTGTTACCATGAAGCGTCAGGCTGGCGGGAGCCGTTATTTGCGCCGTTCGCGGCCTGAACGCCTTTAATAAACATGCGCGGCTCCGGTATCGAACGGTATAGTCGCGCACCAGCCCGGGATGGCATGTGTCCAGGATGGCCTGTGAAGGACGATAGCGACCGTGTTGATCAGAGCCTTCGTCGACCGCATCGCCGGGTTGCTCCCACGCCAGCTCCAGCGTCATGCGACCACGCGTCGTATCGAGGTGTTGGCGGAATTCTGCCGTTTCGGTCTGGTCGGTATCCTGGGCTTCGCCTGCGACACGATTGTTGTCTATGGGTTGCGCGGCACACTTGGCCTGTATGGTGCCGGGCTGGTTTCCTACCTGTTCGCGGCGACCTTGACCTGGGCGCTGAACCGCGCCTGGACGTTCAAGGGCCGTGGCAACGGCCGTGCGCACCGGCAATGGGCCCTGTTCCTGCTGGCCAATCTCGGCGGCTTCATCCTTAACCGAGGCACTTATGTTCTACTCGTGACATTCGTCGCGATCTGCGCCCGCGAGCCGATATTCGCCGTGTTCGCAGGGATGTTGGCCGGCATGATGTCCAACTTCACCCTGTCGCGGTCACTGGTTTTCCGCAAAGTCGAGCCGATTTAGCCAAGCAGCCGACCAATTACCCGCGCGGTGTAATCAACCACCGGGATGATCCTACCATAGTTGATCCGCGTCGGCCCAATCACCCCGATGGCGCCGACGATGCGCCCACCCTCGGCGCGCGCCGGCGCCACCACCATCGACACGCCGGTGGTGCTGAACAGCCCGCTCTCGGCGCCGATGAAGATGCGCACCCCGGCCGACTCTTCGGCCAGGTCGAGCAGCCGCAGCATGGTCTCCTGCGTCTCCAGCCGCTCGAACAACGCCTGAATCGAGGCCAGGTTCTCGATCTGCGTCACGTCCGACAGTAATCTCGCCTGGCCGCGCACGATCAGGCTGCCGCCCCACAGGCCCTTCGGCCCTGCTCCGGTCCAGGTCGCGAGGCCAGCCTCCACGACCCCCGCCGCCAATCCGTCCAGCTCGGTCTGGTTGGCTGCCATCTCGCCGGCGACGACGCGTTTCAGCTCAGCCAGCGACCGGCCGGACAGCTTGGCGTTGAGGTAGTTGCCGGCCTGTTGCAGCGCCGAGGGCGGCAGCCCTTTCGGCGTGTCGATCACGCGGTTCTCGACGTGGCCGTCGCCGTTGACCAGCACGACCAGGGCCCGCCCGGTGCCCAGCGGCACAAACTCGATATGGCGCACGGCACCGTCGGTTTTCGGCGCCAGCACCAGCCCGGCGGCGGCGGACAGGCCGGACAGCATCGACGACGCCTCACCAAGAGTGTCCTCGAGCGACCGGCCGGAGGCAGCCAGCGCCGCAGTGATGCTCTCGCGGTCCTCCTCACCCAATTCCCCGAAATGCAGCAGCCCATCGACGAACAACCGCAGGCCGAGGTCGGTCGGCAGCCGCCCGGCCGAGGTGTGCGGCGCGAACAGCAGACCGGCCTCGGTCAAATCGGCCATGACGTTTCGAATCGTCGCCGGCGACAGCGACAGCGGCAGCCGGCGCGACAGGGTGCGGCTGCCGACCGGCTCGCCGGTTTCGACGTATTGCTCGACGATCTCGCGCAGCACGGCGGCCGAGCGGGGATCCAGATTTGGCGATATTGCCGCGCTGAGGGGTCGATCCATCATTGGACCTGTCATGTAGGGCTGAATCCCGGCCAAAAACCAGGACCATCTTTCCTACTCCATGGCGGGCGTGTCGCCGTTGCCGGCAGAATGCTGTAGAGGGCGGGCGAACCCAAGGAATAAGAAAATGCGACCATCTGGCCGCGCCGCCGACACATTGCGCCCCGTCTCCATCGAAACCGGCTTTTCGCACCATGCCGAGGGATCGTGCCTGATCCGCATGGGCGGCACCGAGGTGCTGTGCACCGCCAGCGTCGAGGGCCGCGTGCCGCCGTTCATGCGCGGCCAGGGCAAGGGCTGGGTGACGGCGGAATACGGCATGCTGCCGCGCGCCACCCACACCCGCGGCGACCGCGAGGCCGCGCGTGGCAAGCAATCGGGCCGGACGCAAGAAATCCAGCGGCTGATCGGGCGCTCGCTGCGCGCCGTCGTCGATCGCGCCGCACTCGGCGAAATGACCATCACGCTCGACTGCGACGTGCTCAACGCCGATGGCGGCACACGGTGCGCCTCGATTACCGGCGCCTACGTGGCGCTGGCGCTCGCGCTGCAACACCTCAAACGCAAGAACGTGCTGGCGACGATCCCGCTGATCGGCCAGGTCGCCGCAGTGTCCTGCGGCATCGTCGGCGGCACGCCGGTGCTGGACATCGACTATGCCGAGGATTCTGGCGCCGATGCGGATGCGAATTTCGTTTTGACGGCGTCGGGCGGAATCGTCGAAATCCAGGCGACGGCGGAGAAGACCGCATTCGCCGAAGCCGAGTTCCTTGAATTGCTGCGGCTGGCACGCAAGGGCACGGCGGAGCTGTTTGCGGCGCAGACCGCAACTATCAATCAGGCAACCTAAGTGCGCGAAGCGCAGCAAGGTCAAGGGCTCTGCCCCTGGACCCCGCAAAGGGGCCGTCGCCCCTTTGAACCCCTTCACATAAGTATGGCGCCCCCGGGGGCACTGCCCCGGCGGGTCTGGGCAGAGCCCAGGCTTTCTTGATGCGCAAGCTGCAAAAGCTGGTCCTA
>JANXRT010000198.1 GCA_025356735.1 Acetobacteraceae bacterium
CGCCGGCGAAGATCGCCTCCTCGATCGCCGGCACGCCCTCGGCGGTGCCGGGTATCTTGATCAACAGGTTCTTCCGCTGCGCCTTCTCATACAGGCGCTTCGCCGCCGCTATGGTCTTTTCGGTATCGAACGCCAGCAGCGGCGATACCTCGAGCGACACCCAACCATCGACGCCGCCGGTGCGCTCGTGGACCGAATGGAACAGGTCGGCGGCCTTCGCCAGATCCTGAATAGCCAGTTCGAAGAACAGGTCCTCACCGGACTTGCCCTCGGCGACCAGCTTGCCGATCGCCTTGTCGTAATCCTCGCTCTTGCTGATCGCCTTGTCGAAAATGGTCGGGTTGGAGGTCAACCCGGTGACCGAGAATTCCTCGATGTAATCAGCGAGCTTGCCAGTTCCGAGCAGCTTGCGGGTGATGTTGTCAAGCCATAGGCTCTGGCCCAGGTCATGCAGCGATTTGGTAGCCTTCATGGCAGCCTCCTTGAGTGGCTCAGGCGGAAACAGTCGAAAAATCGAAGCGTACGACTTCGGAAACATGATCCACCGCGAAGTCGGCAGGGGGATATTTCGCCAGCTCCGCCGGATCGTTCGCGTAATGACCTTGGCGCGGAAAGATGGTGGTCAGCCGCTTTCCCCAAATCTGCTTCATCGCGGCAAGGATGCGCAGCTTGTCATCCACCATCACGTAGTGCCGGGCCGGATACAGCCGCTCGACATCCTCAAGCTCCTGCTCCTTGTGGATGTAGATCAGCACGTCGTCGTTGAAAGCCGGCCAGATGCCCGAGCGCACCACCTTGTGCGGCTGGAACACCGCATCGCCATCCGACAACACCACAGGATGGCCGAACTTTCTGGCATGGCCGACCGCATCCAGGGCGTTCGGATACAGCCGGTCGGCGAACGGATAATCGACCAGCCAACTCGCCATGCGCAAAATGCGAGGATCGTGCATGGTCTCGATCCGATAGCGCTCCAACGCGCCGAGGTAGTCGGCATAGCCGAGTTCGCCGCGGATCTGCTCGAATATCTCCTGGTAGCGGTCGCGAGCCTTGGCGCCGTATTCGCTTTCGAGATGTGCCGCGAGATCGGCCTGGATGCGGTCATTGTCGAGCAGCGTGTTGTCAACATCAAACAGAATGACGAGATCTTCCATCGTCAGGTGTCCTGGTTGAGGCCAGGCGGCGCCGGCTTCGGATTGACCCACGGCCCGTCGGCGCCGATCAGCATGTCGGCCTCGGCCGGCCCGAAGCTGCCCGAGGCATAGCTGTAAAGCGGCGTCGCGTTGTCGAGGATCGAGTCCACCACCCGCCACTGCGCATCGACGATGTCGAACGTCGCAAAACTCTCGGACTGGCCACGCATCGCGTCGCCAAGCAGCCGCTGGTAGGGCGGCTTGAACGAGCCCGGCTGCTCGGTCAGCAACAGCTCCACGTCCTCACCGGCCATGCGCTCGCCGGGTTGCTTGACCCGAAGCCCCATGCCGATGCTGACATCCGGGCTGATGCGCATCCGTACATGGGCCGAGGATAGCGGCACGACCTCGGCGAAGGTTTCGCGCGGCGGCCGGCGGAACTGCACGATCACCTCGGCGGCCGTCAGCGGCAGCAACTTGCCGGCGCGGATGTAGATCGGCACGTCGGCCCAGCGCCAGCTGTCGATGAACAGCTTCAGCGCGACGAACGTCTCAACCGTCGAATCCGGCCGGACCCCCGGCACGTCGTGGTAGCCGGCATACTGGCCGCGCACCACATGTGCCGCGTCCAGCGGCCGGATCGCCTTCATCAGCGCCGCCTTCTGGTCCCGCATGGCGTCGTGCTCCTCGGCGGTCGGCGGGTCCATCGTCAGGTTGGCCAGCACCTGCAGCAGGTGGTTCTGCACCACGTCGCGCGTCGCACCAGTGGCGTCGTAGAACGAACCGCGGTCCTGCACGCCGAAATCCTCGGCCATGGTGATCTGGATGCTCTGCACGTGGGTGCGATTCCACAGCGGTTCGAAAATCGGGTTGGCGAATCGCGTGTAGAGGATGTTCTGCACCGGCTCCTTGCCGAGGAAATGGTCGATGCGGAAGATTGCCGACTCCGGATAGTTCTGTGCCAGCAGGCCATTGAGGACCCTGGCGCTGGCGCGGTCATGGCCGAACGGCTTTTCGATCACCAGCCGGGCCCCTTCGGCGCAGCCGGCGGTCGAAAGATTCTGTGCAACGGTCGCGAACAGGCTGGGCGGCACCGCCAGGTAGTGCAGCGGGTGCTTCGCATCGCCAAGGACTTCGCGCAACCGCGTGAAGGTCGCGGGATCGGCATAGTTGCCATGGACGTACTGCATGCGACCAAGCAACCGGCCTAGCACCGCTTCATCCATCTTGGCGTGATGCTGGATGCTGTCCCGGGCACGTTCCTTGAGCTTGTCGAGGTTCCATTCCTCGCGCGCGATGCCGATGATCGGGATGTCCAATCCCTCGTCGCGCACCAGCCCGTACAGCGCCGGGAAGATCTGCTTGTAGGCAAGATCGCCGGTGGCGCCGAAGAACACCAGCGCGTCGGAATGCGGCGGGGCGGCGC
>JANXRT010000200.1 GCA_025356735.1 Acetobacteraceae bacterium
GCGGGGCCGGCGCCGACCTGATCTATGTGGCCAACGACGGCGATGAGGGGCGTTGTTGCCGTCATGTAATTGACTTGCCGCCGGGGGGTGACTTGGGCGGCCGGACCGCCTAATGGCGCCTGAGATCCTCGTTCTTGAAGGCCGTTCATGGCGCGCACCAACCCCACCGCCCTACTACAAGGCCGCCGGCTGCCGAACGTGTGGGACCTGGTTGCGGTGCTGTGCGTGATCGGGCTGCTGACCGGGCTCGGCAGCGTGGCCCGGGGCACGCTGGTGCCGCTCGATGCGCCGAACGCCGTCGATATCGACCTCGACCCGTGGCACCTGTTCAACTACGCGGCCCGCACAACCCTGCGAATGTTCGCGGCCCTGGCGGCTTCCTTGTTGTTCACCTTCACCTTCGCGACCGCCGCGGCCAAAAGCCGGCGCGCCGGGCTGATCATGGTGCCGATCCTCGATATCCTGCAATCGGTGCCGATCCTCGGCTTCCTGACCTTCACGGTCGTGTTCTTCATGAGCCTGTTTCCCGGCCGGGTGCTGGGGCTGGAGCTGGCGGCGATCTTTGCGATCTTCACCAGCCAGGCCTGGAACATGGCATTTTCCATGTACCAGTCGCTGAAGACGGTGCCGGCCGATCTGATGGAGGCGAGCTACGGCTTCCAGCTTACCGGCTGGCAGCGCTTCTGGCGGCTGGAGGTGCCGTTCGCGGTACCTGGCCTGGTGTGGAACACCATGATGTCGATGTCGGGCGGCTGGTTCTTCGTCGTCGCGTCGGAGGCGATCTCGGTCGGCGACAACACCTGGAAGCTGCCGGGCATCGGATCGTACGTCGCGCTGGCGCTGGAGAAGCGCGACCTCGGCGCGGTCGTGTGGGCCATCCTGGCGATGCTGATCGTGATTTTGCTCTACGACCAGCTGCTGTTCCGGCCCTTGGTCGCCTGGTCGGCGAAGTTCAAGTTCGAGACCACGGCGGGGGCGGCGGCCTCCGATCCCTGGGTGCTGAAGCTGATGCGCCGCACCCGGCTGATGGGCGCTGCCACGGACGCGGTGGGCTTCGTGCTTGGCAGCGTCGGCGGCTGGCGGATGCGGCTGCTGCCGATGCGCGCGCGCTACCCCAAGGCCGAGGGCAGCGAGCGGGCACGACCGGTCGCGACCCGCATCGGCGATGCCGTGTCGCTGCTGCTGCTTGCCGCAGTGGTGGCGTTCGCCGGATGGAAGATCGTGACCTTCTGCGCGACCCAGCTCTCGCTGGCGGATGTGCCCCAGGTGCTGCTGCTGGGGCTGTACACGATGATCCGGGTCGTGGTGATGATGACGATCGCCAGCCTGAGCTGGGTGCCGATCGGCGTCTGGCTCGGCATGCGCCCGGTCTGGGCGCGGCGCGCGCAGCCGGTGGCGCAGTTCCTGGCCGCCTTCCCGGCCAACCTGCTGTTCCCGCCGGTGGTGGTGCTGATCGTCTACTTCCACGCCAACGTGGATGTCTGGCTGACGCCGCTGATGGTGATGGGGACGCAGTGGTACATCCTGTTCAACGTCATCGCCGGCGCCGCGGCGTTCCCCGGCGACCTGCGCGAGGCCGCGGCCAATTTCCGCATCGGCGGCTGGCTGTGGTGGCGCCGGGTGATCATCCCCGGCATCCTGCCCTACTACGTGACCGGCGCGATCACCGCCTCCGGCGGATCCTGGAACGCGGCGATCGTCTCCGAGGTCGCGGCCTGGGGCCAGACCAGGCTGGCGGCGCACGGGCTTGGTGCCTACATCGCGGAAGCCACCGAAGCCGGCAACATGGCCCGCGTGGTGCTCGGCGTGGTCGTGATGTCTGGCTTCGTGCTGCTGTTCAACCGCGTCGTCTGGCGGCCGCTATACGACTATTCCAGCCGCCGCCTGACACTTTAGGATTTTTCGATGGACGCGCCGGTCGAGACCGTTGCCCGCACCGACATCCCGTTGATCGAGGTCCGCGGCTGCCGCCAGGCCTACCACAAGGACAGCAACGCCGATCTGGTGGTGCTGGACGACGTCAACGTGACGATCCGCACCGGGGAGATGGTCGGGCTGCTCGGCCGGTCGGGCTCGGGCAAATCCACCCTGCTGCGCATCGTCGCCGGGCTGCTGTCGCCGACCGCCGGCGACGTGCTGTGGCGCGGCAAGCAGCTGACCGGTCCGGCCAACGGGGTCGCGATGGTGTTCCAGTCGTTCGCGCTGTTCCCGTGGCTGACAGTGCGCGAGAACGTCGAGATCGGGCTGGAGGCGCTCGGCGTCTCCCGCGCCGAACGCGAGAACCGGGCCGAGGGCGCGATCGACCTGATCGGGCTCGGCGGCTACGAGAGCGCCTACCCGAAGGAGCTGTCCGGCGGCATGCGCCAGCGCGTCGGCCTGGCGCGCGCGCTGGTGGTGCATCCCGACCTGCTGCTGATGGACGAGCCGTTTTCCGCGCTCGATGTGCTGACCGCGGAAACCTTGCGCACCGACCTGATCGACCTGTGGTCGGAGGGCAAGCTGCCGATCCAATCCGTGCTGATGGTGACCCACAACATCGAGGAGGCGGTGCTGATGTGTGACCGCATCCTGGTATTCGCCTCCAATCCGGGCCGCGTCGCCAACGAGATCAAGGTGTCGTTCCCGCATCCGCGCAACCGGCTCGCTCCGGCTTTCCGCCAGATGGTCGACGACATCTACGCGCTGATGACCCGCCGCCCGGTGCCGACCCGCGCCCTTACCGCGGCCGAGGCGCTGGCCACCCCGCTGCCGCCGGTCGGCACCAACCTGATGGCCGGCCTGCTCGAAACCCTGGCCGCCGAACCCTATAACGGCCACGCCGACCTGCCGGCGCTGGCAGGCAGCCTGCAACTCGAACTCGACGAGCTTTTCCCGCTCGGCGAGGCGCTTTCCACATTGCAGTTCGGCATGCTGGAAGAAGGCGACCTTCACATCACCGAGAACGGCCGCGCCTTCGTCGCCGCCGATACCGACGATCGAAAGCACATCTTCGCCGCTGCCCTGCGCCAGCACGTCAAGCTGGCCGGCATGATCCGCCAGGTGCTGGACGAGCGCTGGAACCACCGCGCATCGGCGGTGCGGTTCCGCGACGAGCTGGAGGACCACATGTCGCTCGACTACGCGCACCAGACGCTTCGCACCGTGATCGGATGGGGCCGGTATGCGGAGCTTTTCACCTATGACGAGGAAGCCGAGCAGTTCAGCCTGGAAGATATCGAGTAGCCGGCGATGGAGCCCGCCGCGCCATTGGCGGAGTTCGCCAAGCAGAAATACCTGAGCCTCGAAACGTTCCGCCGGAACGGTATTGGGGTGCGCACGCCGGTATGGTTCGCAGCGGACCGTGGCGCGGTCACGCTGTATGTCTACACCACCGCAGACTCGGGCAAGGCCAAGCGCATCCGGGCCAACGGCACGGTCAGGATCGCGCCCTGCGACATGCGGGGCAAGATCACCGGCGCCTGGACTTCAGCGCACGCGAAGATCGTGGATGGCCAGCAATACGATGCCGGGATGCGGTTGCTGGACCGAAAATACGGGCTGTTGAAATGGGTCCTGGACGTATCGGCCAGGTTGTCGGGGCGCCATGGTCACCGGGTCATGTTCGCGATCCAGCCTAGGTCAAGCGAAGCACCGTTATCATTATAAGCGTATACAGCGCGATGGCGCCGGCGATGTAGAACAACTGATACTTTGAAGAGAACGTTTCCACGGCTCGGTCTTTGACCTGGGTCAGCAGTTCGGGCCAGGTGTAGGAGACGAAGTCACCCTGCGACATGATGTTCACCAGCCGCCCACTTTCGTCGACAATGGGAACGTGACGGAAACGTTCGTTAGACATCTGGCGGACCCAGTCCATGATGTTGTCATCCGGCTGGGCGACCCTCAGCTCGCGCGTCATGATCTGCGACAGCGGCGTGGTTCGTGGGTCGAGGCCGTTATCAAGCAGGCGGCGCATGAAATCACGTTCGGTCACGATGCCGGTCGGTTTGTTGTCCCTATCGACGATAACGGCCGCACCATAGTTCTTGGCCGACATGGCGTGGATGGCGACATGCGCCAACGTGTCGGCGGCGAAGGTCATTGGCGGGGTTTTTGAGCGGAATTCAGGTCGATCCATTATTCGCGCCACGTCGTTCCTCCTGTTTGGATTCTTGTTCTCGCAGACGTCAGATATGGAGTGTGGCGCGCAGCATTGCGAAACGGCTGCTGAGTATTTGATAAGAAAAACCCGGCGAGTGCCTCGCCGGGTTTCTTTCCGAAGGGACGCGCTCCCGGGCGCTTCCGGGGCGGGGTTTGAGGCGTAGCAGGCAAAGGTTTCCACTAGCCGGCTTCGACCAGTTGAAATGCCTGCGTAGGGGGCGCCTCAAGCTTCCTAGGCTGCCTTCGCCGTCTCGATCGCCTGCCAGACGATTTCCGGCGTAACCGGCATATCCAACTGCGTAACCCCCGTATCCCACAGCGCATCCAGCACCGCGTTCATCAGTGCGGGCGGGCTGCCGACGGCGCCGGCCTCGCCGGCTCCTTTGACGCCAAGCGAGTTGGTGTCGCAGGGGACCTCGATCAGCTCGACCTCGATATCCGGCAGGTCCATCGCGCGGGGCAGCTGGTAGTCCATCAGGCTGCCCGAAAGCAGCTGGCCGGAGGATGGATCGTAGGCGGTGCGTTCCATCATCGCCTGGCCGATGCCCTGCGCGACGCCGCCATGGACCTGGCCGGCGACGATCATCGGGTTGACCGCGCGGCCGACATCGTCGGTCACGCTGTAGCGGGCGACGTGGATGTGGCCGGTTTCTGGATCGATCTCGACCTCGGCGATGTGGCAGCCGTTGGGGAAGGTGTGGGCCTTGATTTCCGCCACCTCGGCGGCATCGAGCGTGGTCACGTCCTGGCCGGCGTTGGCTTTCTTCCGCTGGTCAAGCGCGAGGGTAAGAATGTCGATGCCGCGGTCGGTGCCGGTAATGGAGAATTTACCGGCGTCGAACACGATGTCGGCCATCGCGGCTTCCAAGGCTTCGGACGCGGCACGGCGGCCGCGCTCGATCACCGTGCCCGCGGTCAGCACGATGGCTTGGCCCTCGGAGTAAAGGCTCCGGGCGCCGCCGGTGCCGCCGCCGGTCGGGATGGTGTCGGTGTCGCCCTGGCGGATGCGGATCTTCTCGCCGTCGATGCCGAGCCGGTCGGCGGTGAGCTGGACGTAGGCGGTCTCATGGCCCTGGCCGGTGGACTGGGTGCCGACATAGACATCGACGAAGCCGTCATCGGCAAAGCGGATCTCGGCGCGCTCGCTGTCGGCGCCGCCGGTCGCTTCCAGGTAGTAGGCGAGGCCGATGCCGCGCTTGCGCCCGCGTGCCGCGGACGCCGCGCGGCGGGCGGGAAAGCCGGCCCAATCGACGGTCTTCAGACCGGCATCGAGCACGACCTCGAACTCGCCGCTGTCGTAGATCTTGCCGACCGGCGTGGTGTGCGGCATCGCCGAGGACGGCACCATGTTGCGGCGGCGGAGTTCGACCCGGTCGATTCCGGTGTCGCGCGCCGCCTGATCGACCAGGCGCTCGACCAGGTAGTTGGCCTCCGGCCGGCCGGCACCACGATAGGCATCGACCGGGACCGTGTTGGTGAACACGCCGATGACGTTGGCGTAGACCTGCTTGAAACCGTAGATGCTGGCGAGCACGCCCGTTCCCGCCATCGTCGGAATGAAGGGCCCGAAGTTGGACAGATAGGCGCCCATGTTGGCGACGTTGCGTGAGCGCAGGGCCAGGAACTTGCCATCCGCGTCCATCGCGATCTCGCCGACGGTCACGTTGTCACGGCCCTGGGTGTCGCACAGGAACGCCTCGGAACGCTCGGACGCCCACTTCACCGGCAGCCCCAGCTTGCGCGCCGCGTAGCAGGTCAGGACATGCTCGGCGTACAGGAACAGCTTCATGCCGAAGCCGCCGCCGACATCGGGGGTGATGATGCGGAACTTCTCCGGATCGGTCTTGAACACGGCGC
>JANXRT010000233.1 GCA_025356735.1 Acetobacteraceae bacterium
CGCCACGCATCCCGCTGACCGAGGCGGACATCCAGCCCTGGCTTGATCGCCGCCGTCCGGGCCAATCGCGCTTCACCACCCAGCGCCAGGAGCCGGACACCGTGAAGATACTCTCGGGCGTGTTCGAGGGCATGACCACCGGCACGCCGATCGCGCTGCACATTGAGAATGTCGACCAGCGCTCGCGCGACTATGGCGACATCGCGCGGCAATTCCGTCCCGGCCATGCCGATCTGACCTACGATCTGAAATACGGAATTCGCGACTATCGCGGCGGCGGCCGCAGCTCGGCGCGTGAGACCGCGATGCGGGTCGCGGCCGGCGCCATTGCGCGCCTGGTACTCGGCACCGCGATCCGGGTGCGCGGCTGCCTGGTGCAGATCGGCCCACATGCCATCGATCGATCGCGCTTTGACTGGGGTGAAATCGACAACAACCCGTTCTTCTGCCCCGATCCGGAAACCGCCTCGGTCTGGGAAGACTATCTTGACGGCGTGCGGAAATCCGGCTTGTCGGTCGGCGCGATTATCGAAGTTGTTGCGGATGGCGTGCCGCCCGGGCTTGGCGCGCCGATCTATGGCAAGCTCGACGCCGACCTCGCCGGCGCGCTGATGTCGATCAACGCGGTCAAGGCGGTGGAAATCGGCGCCGGGTTCGCAGCGGCAGGCGTCGCCGGCGAAGCAAACGCCGACGAGATGCGGATGGATGACGGCGAGGTCGCCTTCCTCTCCAACCATGCCGGCGGCATCCTGGGCGGCATCTCGACAGGCCAGCCGATCGTCGCCCGGTTTGCCGTGAAAGCAACCAGTTCCATCTTGACGCCACGTAGATCGGTGGATCGCGACGGAGGCGAAATCGACATCCTGACCAAGGGCCGGCACGACCCCTGCGTCGGCATTCGCGCGGTTCCGGTTGGCGAAGCGATGCTCGCCCTGGTTCTGGCCGACCATAAATTGCGCCATCGTGCCCAGAACCCCGATGCTCCCGAACGCTCCGCCCTGCCGCGGAACTAAGTGCGTGGCGCCGTAGTTCTCACCGGATATTGAACACGACGTCATAGCAACGCCTTAGTTGCCGTGCGTTATGTGGCACGACTGAGATTGGCGATGAGGAACATTGGATGACCGAGATCGAGTATACGCACAAGCTGGACGAGTTGGACCGGCTGCTCAACGATCCGGATGTCGAGATGCAGCCGGCCAAGGTGTGGACCCTTCTGGCCGAACTTTCGGCGCGTGACTTGGCCGCGCAGCAGAAGCTGGGCGTGACGCCAACCGTCTAACGACGGGCTGCAATCAGGAATTCCCGATTTCCTTCCGGGCCGGTGATAGGACTTTCCTCGACGCCGAGCACCGTCCACCCCATCAATTCTGACCACCAATTTCGCACCTGGTTTATAACCTGTTGATGGACTGCAGGATCGCGGACCACGCCCTTGCTGCCCACGGCTTCCCGTCCGGCCTCGAATTGTGGCTTGATCAGCGCCACCGCCCAGGCGCCTGGCACGCATAGCGTCAGTGGCGCGGGCAGCAGGGTCGAAAGGCCGATGAAGCTGGCGTCGCAGACCAGGGCCTCGATCGGATCAGGCACCTGCAGCGCGGTCAGGTAGCGCGCATTGGTGCGCTCATGCACTACCGCGCGGGGATCGGAACGCAGCTTCCAGGCAAGCTGGCCATGCCCGACATCGACCGCGTGAACACGGGCGGCGCCACCAGCCAGCAGCACATCGGTGAAACCGCCGGTGGAGGCGCCAACGTCCAGGCAGACTCGGCCGGCAGGAGAGAGTTCGAAGTGACGCAGTGCGTGGTCGAGCTTCATGCCGCCACGCGAAACCCACGGGTGCTCCTGACCGCGCACTTCCAGCGGCGCATCCTCGGCCATCGGGTCGCCGGCCTTTTGCACCCGACGGTCGCCGGTGAAAACCTTGCCGGCGAGGATCAGTGCCTGGCCGCGAGCCCTGCTTTCGACCAAACCGCGATCCAGCAGTAGCTGGTCCGCGCGTCGTTTCGGCACTATGCCCGGGCGCCTTTGCCAAGTGCCTTGGTGGTTTCCTTACCCACTGCCCTGACGGCGACTTCGACGATATCGCGTGCGGTAAGTTTGGCATCGATGAGTTGTTTGGCTTGGCTGTCATGTTCGAGAAAGCGGTCGGGCAGCGCCATTGGGCGGAACTTGAGACCTGGGCCATAGACCGGGGCCCCGAAGCCGGGTGCATCGAGGGCCCCGCTCCACGCCAGGTGCTGGGCGACGGCCGAGCCGAAGCCGCCGACCGCGCCCTCCTCGAGGGTGATCAGCACGGCGTGGTGGCGCGCCAGCTGGTTGATCAGCGCGGTGTCGAGCGGCTTGGCAAAGCGCGCGTCCGCCACCGTCGTGCTGAGGCCCCGGGCCGCCAGCTCGTCGGCCGCGCGCAACGCCTCGCCCAAGCGCGTGCCAAGCGACAGGATGGCCACCGTTGTGCCCTGGCGCAGGATGCGGCCACGGCCCAGGGGGAGGACCTCGCCGCGGGCAGGCAAGGCGACCCCGGTGCCCTCGCCGCGCGGGTAGCGCACGGCACTCGGCCGGTCGTCGATCGCCGCCGCCGTTGCCACCATGTGCACGAGCTCGGCCTCGTCGGCCGGCGCCATGATCACCATCCCCGGCAGGCAGCCGAGGTAGGCGAGGTCGAAGCTGCCGGCGTGTGTCGCGCCATCGGCGCCGACCAGCCCGGCGCGATCCAGCGCAAAGCGCACCGCCAGGCCCTGGATCGCCACGTCGTGCACCACCTGGTCGTAGCCGCGCTGCAGAAAGGTCGAGTAGATGGCGCAGAACGGCTTCATCCCTTCCGTGGCCATGCCAGCGGCGAACGTCACCGCGTGCTGCTCGGCGATGCCGACATCAAAGCAGCGCTCGGGAAAGCGCCGCGCGAAGCGGTCAAGCCCGGTGCCCGACGGCATCGCCGCGGTGATCGCGACGATCGCCGGGTCGCGCTCGGCCTCGCCGATCAGCGCGTCGGCGAACACTGTCTGGTAGGCGGGCGGCCCGGCCGGGCTCTTGGCCTGCTCGCCGGTGACGATGTTGAACTTGGCGACGCTGTGCAGCTTGTCGGCCGAAGCCTCGGCCAGCGCGTAGCCCTTGCCCTTCTGGGTGATGACGTGAACCAGGATCGGACCCGCGTCCTCGGCTTCGCGCACGTTGCGCAGCACCGGCAGCAGGTGGTCGAGGTTGTGGCCGTCGATCGGCCCGACATAGTAAAAGCCCAGCTCCTCGAACAAGGTGCCGCCGGTCAGCAAGCCGCGGGCATACTCCTCGGCGCGCCGCGCCGTGCGCTCAAGCCCGGCCGGGAAGCGCTTGGCCATCTTGACCGCCAGCTCACGCAGGCTGAGGAAGCTGCGCGAGCTCATCAGCCGCGACAGGTAGGCGCTCATCGCGCCGACGGGTGGGGCGATCGACATGTCGTTGTCGTTGAGCACCACGATCAAGCGCGAATGCAGGGCGCCCGCGTTGTTCATCGCCTCATAGGCCATGCCGGCACTCATCGAGCCGTCGCCGATCACCGCGATGACGTGGCGCTCGTCGGCTGCCAGGCCGTCGCGGAGGCGCTCCTCAGGCGTCGCCGCCGCAAACCGGGCGTTCTTGAGGTCGCGCGCCACCGCCATGCCGAGCCCGGCCGAGATCGAGGTCGAGGAGTGCGCCGCACCAAACGGATCGTAGTCGCTCTCGCTGCGCCGGGTGAAGCCCGACAAGCCGCCGCCGGTGCGCAGGCTGCGGATGCGATCGCGCCGCCCGGTGAGGATCTTGTGCGGATAGGCCTGGTGGCCAACGTCCCAGATCAGCCGGTCGTGCGGCGTGTCGAACACCGCGTGCAACGCCACCGTGAGCTCGACCACACCCAACGCCGAGCCGAGATGCCCGCCCGTTACCGATACCGCATCAATCGTCTCCGCCCGCAACTCGTCCGCCAACTGACGCAGCTGAACCGACGAGAAGTTGCGCATCTCCGACGGAATGCGAACCATGTCCAATAAAGGAGACTTCGATGAAGACATCGCTATTCCGCTCCGCGTGTAGTCAGGCTGCCGTCCTCGTGCTGGACGATGGCGGCGACACGCGCCTCCGCCTCGGCCAGCTTGGCCTCGCAATGCCGGCGCAAGGCGGCGCCGCGCTCATAGGCGCCAATGGCACTTTCCAGCTTCTGCTGGCCGCCCTCCAGGCCGCGCACGATCAACTCCAGTTCTGCCAGCGCGTCCTCGAACGACAACTGGGCCACGTTGCCCGGCGACGATGGTTTGGCATCCGCCATTGGCAAATCTCTCCTGACCGGTCAGTCAATCGTTGCGAACCGCTTTGGGTTCCTGCAGCAAAAACCTCAGCCCGCATCCATCAGGGCGCGAATATGCGCCGCTGATGCGGACGCCAGCGAACCGAGGTCGTAGCCGCCTTCCAGCACCGACACCACCCGGCCGCCGCAATGGCGTGCCGCGAGTCCGGTCAGGGCCCGCGTGATATCGGCGAAATCGGCGTCTTCCAGTCGCAGGTCGGCCAGCGGATCGAGCCGGTGTGCGTCGAAGCCCGCGGAGATGATGAGCAATTCGGGTGCGAACGCATCGAGTGCCGGGAGCAGCACCTCGCGCCATCCGGCGGAGAACTCCGCACCCCCGGTGCCCGGCGCAAGCGCCACGTTGAAGATGTTGTCGGCCACGCCGCGGTCACCTGGGAGGCCGGTACCGGGATAGCAGGGATGCTGATGGCTGGAGGCGTAGAACAGCCCGGCCTCGGGGGCGAACATGGCCTGCGTGCCGTTGCCGTGATGGACGTCGAAATCGACCACCGCCACCCGCCCCAGCCCCCAGGCGGCGCGGGCGTGGGCGGCAGCGACGGCAGCCGTGTTGAACAGGCAGAAGCCCATCGGGCGCGAAGGCTCCGCATGGTGGCCGGGCGGCCGCACCGCGACGAAAGCGTTCTTCACGTTGCCGCGCATGACCTCGTCCACCGCCAGCACCGCGCCGCCAGCCGCGAGCCGTGCCGCACGGGCGCTGCCATGGCTCACCACCGTGTCGGCGTCGAGCTGCAATCGATCCCCCGGTTCCGGTTGCAGGGCCAGGATCGCCTCGACGTAGCCTTGCGGATGAACCCTGGACAGTTGCTCGACGCCTGCTTCGGGCGCCTGCAGGCGAACCAGGGCATCGAACTCGGAATGCGCCAGGGCGGCCAGCACCGCGCGCAGCCGCTCCGGCCGCTCGGGATGGCCGTGGCCGGTATCGTGGTCGAGGCAGTCGAGATGGGTGATCAGCGCGGTAGCCAGGATTAGTTCTCCGGTTCCGGATTCGAACGCCGACGGATGACAAACGAGAAAATCCCGTTCTCGTCGCTGAAGGCCAGCAAGGCGTGGCCGGTCTCGTGGCAGAACGCGCGAAAGTCGGCGACCGCGGCGCGGTCGGTCGCCAGTACCCGCAGGCGCTCGCCCGGCTGCATCCGCCGCAGCGCCCGGTTGGCGCGCAGCACCGGCAACGGGCAGTTCATGCCTTTCACGTCCAGCAGAGTCTCGCTCATCGGCCTATTCTGATTGTCCGGGTGGGCCGGAGCAACCCGCGGCTTGAGCATCTCGCCGGCACCATCCATGCTGTGGGATATGGTGAGGCATCGCATCGGAATCGACCTCGGCGGCACCAAGATCGAGATCGCCGTGCTGGATGACAACAACATGCCGGTGCTGCGCAGCCGCGTGCCGACGCCGCCGGCCTATCCGGATGTGCTGACCGCGATCGCCGGCCTGGTGCAAGAAGCCGAGCGCGATCTCGGCGGCGCGGCGACGGTCGGGATCGGCATCCCAGGCGTGATCAGTCCGGCCACCGGCCGTGTCAAGAACGCCAATTCCCTGGCGCTCAACGGCCACATCTTCGATCAGGATGTTTCCAAGGTGCTGGATCGGCAGGTCCGGGTCGAAAACGACGCCAACTGCTTTGCCCTGAGCGAGGCCGCCGACGGCGCCGCCGCCGGGTTCGCGCACGTCTTCGGCGTCATTCTCGGCACCGGCTGCGGCGGCGGGATCGTGATCGACGGGCGCGTGCTGGCAGGGCGCCATCGAATCGCCGGCGAGTGGGGCCATACCCCCCTGCCTTGGCCCGGCGCCGACGAATTCCCAGGCCGGGCCTGTTGGTGCGGCCGACAAGGCTGCCTGGAAACCTATTTGTCCGGACCCGGCCTCGCGGTCGATGGCCCAGGCTGCCCGGCCGCCGACCTGCCTGGCCTCGCCGCGGCCGGCGACGCCCACGCGAAAGACGCGCTGGACCGCCATGTCGATCGCCTGGCGCGCGGCCTTGCGGTGATCATCGACATACTGGACCCGGACGCCATCGTGCTCGGCGGCGGGCTGTCGAACATGGCGCATCTCTATGAGGAGCTGCCCAAACTGCTTGATCGCCACGTGTTCACCGATGTCTGCGATACCCCGGTACTGAAAAATCAACACGGCGACAGCTCCGGCGTGCGCGGCGCGGCCTGGCTGTGGCCAGTGGGATCATAACCCTCTGCCGCGACTGCGCGGGAGTCCCGCCGCCCGGTGGCAAAGTTCGGCGCCGGCGCGATCAACCGGGGGCGTGGGCTGAAGTTGCGCCGCCCCACACCCACCAGGCGTCGCGTTGCAGCCGCGCCGCGGCGTTCGCCGCCGAAGCGGGATCGGCGAACAGGCCGAAGCAGGTCGCCCCGGACCCGCTCATGCGCGCCAGCAAGCAGTTCGGGTCGGCGGCGATCGCCACCAGGACATCGGAAATCTCCGGGCACAAGGCGATTGCCGCTGCTTCCAGATCGTTGGCGCAGCCGGCCAGGTCGTCGGCCATTGCCTCGGCGTCCGGCCAGCCGGCGGGCAGTTTCGCCGGCGCCGAGAAGCCCGTCCTGAATTGAGCGGCGGCGCGGAAAACCTCCGGCGTCGAGACCGGCCGGCCAGGATTGGCCAGCACCAGCCCGAAGCGCGGTAGCAAGGGCGCGGCGCTCAGGCGGTCGCCGATGCCGCCCATGCGGGCGGGGCGTTCACCTAGGCAGACCGCGACATCGGCGCCAAGCCCGGCCGCGATGCCGAGCAGGTCGCGCGGGTCCGGCTCCAGTCGCCATAACCGGCACAGCAGGCGCAAGGTCGCCGCGGCGTCGGCCGAGCCGCCGCCGATGCCCGAGGCGACCGGAAGCTGCTTCTCCAGGGTGATCGCCGCCTTTGCCTGAAGTCCCGCAGCACTTGCCAGGGCAAGCGCCGCCCGCAAAACCAGATTATCGGTGCAGCTTAGTCCCGCACGCTGCGGGCCTGAGATCGTCAGCGCCAGCTCGTCCGCGGGCTCGGCACGCAACGTGTCGCCAACCTCGGAGAACACCGCGAGGCTATCGAGCAGATGATAGCCGTCATCGCGCCGACCAGTGATGTGGAGGAACAGGTTGACCTTCGCCGGCGCGTGCTGGCTTAAAGGAAGCATGGGGCAGAGCCCCTTAATTGGCCCGCGCTGCCGGCACCGGCAGCTCGGCGACCTCATGCAGGCGCTTCTCGATGCGCGCGCGATCATCGGGATCGGGCTTCAGTGTCAGCGCACGGCGCCATTGGAACGTCGCCTCCAGCTTGCGCCCGACCTCCCAGTAGGCGTCGCCGAGATGGGCGTTGATCGCGGCGTCCTCGGGCTCGAGGTTGACGGCACGCTCCAGGAACCCAAGCGCGCCGGATGTCTCGCCTTGGCGCAGCATTACCCAGCCCAGGCTGTCGAGGATCGCGCCGTCGTCCGGCCGCTGGGCGGAAGCGCGCTCGATCATCTTTCGTGCCTCCGCCAGGCGGGTGCCGCGATCGGCCCAGGTATAGCCGAGATAGTTCAGCACGAACGGCTGGTCCGGGGAGAGTTGCAGCGCATGCTGCAGGTCGGCCTCGGCTTCGGGCCACTGGCGCGCACGCTCATGCGCAACCCCGCGGGCATAATACACCGGCCAGGCATCGCGGCGCGGTCCGGCCAGCCGCGCCACCGCCCGGTCGTAGGCGGCGATCGCCTCCTTGTAGCGGTTCTTGGAGCGCAGGATGTCGCCCTGCTGGATGTCGGGCACCGGGCTGTCGGGATAGGCCTTGGCCAGCGCCGCCAGCTCGACCATGGCCTGGTCGCTGCGGCCCTCCTGCTCCAGCAGCCGCGCCCGGCTCAACCGCACCAGGCCGAACATTGGGTCGCCGGCGCCTATTCCGGACAGCGCCGCGAGCGCCGCGTCGGGATGGTGGCTGCTTTCCTGAATGCCGGCCATTAGCAACGCGGCGGCGGTGAAATCCGGTCGCAGGTCGAGCGCCAGGCGCAGCAGCAGCTGTGCCGGATCGGCCGCATCCTGCTGGCGCAATGCCGCGGCGACCGCCAGATAGGCCTCGGCCATGCCATCGACGGCGGTCGGCACCGGCCGGCTGGCGGCGTGGGCGAGCAGCGCCGGCACCACCAGCGACAACTCGTCTTGTCCGTCAGACAGGGGCGCCAGCGTCTCACGCGCCGCCGCCGAGCGGCCCTGGCGCTGCTCCCAACTGGCGAGGATCGCCGCGATCCGGATGTTGCTGGTGCCGAGGTCGGTCCGAACCACGCGATAATAGCGCTCGGCCTCGGCACCGCGGCCGGCCTGGTCGGCGATCAGCGCCATGTGCAGGGCGTAGACGCCACGAAACCGGGTGCCATCGGCATAGGGCCGCAACCCGGTCAGCGCCGCTTCCGTCCGGCCGCCGCCCTGTTGCGTCCAGGCTACCAGCAACGGCCCCAGCAACTGCGTCAGGCCCTGGCGCGGCAAAGCTGAAAAACGCTGCTCGGCCTGCTGCCAGCGCCCGGCAAGCGCATCCGTGTCGCCGAGCAGGAACTGCGCCTCGGCCACCTCGGGCAGCTTGCGCGCGAGCGTCACGGCTTCCGGCCGGCCGCTCAGCAGGTTGGCGAGAAAGGCGCTGCGCAGCAGCTCCGGATTGGTTGGGTCGGCCGTCAGTGCCTGCCCGAACGCCCGTGCCGCGACCGTCTGGTTCTGTTCGGTGGCAGCGAACCGGCCCTGCAGATAGGCGCCGGTGGCGCCGGAATTCGGCTGCAGGATGTCGGCGCCCTTCTGCCGCGCGACATCAGGCGCCGCGCCGGCCGCAGCACAGGCGGAGAGCAGGCTGAGCCCAAGCAGCAGAACGCGGCTGGTGGCGATCAAGGTCGAAGATCAATCGGCATCGGGCGGTCATCCGGTGTGTTGAATAATCCTACAGTTTATGAACGCCTGCTGTCATGGGCCGTATTATACGGATTCAGGATGGCGCGTTGGCGTTATCTCGGCGCTTCAACTTGCGGCCCGACGACGGATCGGCTACGCGCCGGCAACCGTTAAAGAAGTCCCTCCGTTAAAGAAATCCCCCCCGTTAAAGAAAATCCCTTGAATCTCCCGGCATGAGTTTCTCTCGATGATTTCCGCTTCATGAGCTTCTCCGGCACCCACGCGCCGGCAGTCGATCCGCTCGGCGCCGATCTGCTGCGACCCAACCTGCCGGAGACGGTTCTCGACCTTACCTCCGACATGTCGTTCGCGACTCGCAACCGGCTGGCATCCAAGGACCTCACGGATGCTGTCGGCTTGTGGCGGCTCGGCTGGACGCTGGGCTGGTTCGACATCAGGCTGCGCTATCGGGGCTCGATGATCGGGCCGTTCTGGCTGACCCTGTCCACCGCCGTGCTGGTGGCGGCACTCGGCGTGCTTTATTCGACGCTGTTCCACATGACGCTGCGGAACTACCTGCCGTTCCTGGCAATCTCCCAGATACTTTGGAGCTTCCTGTCGACGACGGTCGGCGACGCCTGTCTCTGCTTTACCTCGGTGGAGGGCGTGGTGCGCTCGGTGCGCATGCCGTTTCACCTCCACGCGCTGCGAACCGTGGTTCGCAACGTGCTGGTTCTGCTGCATAACGTAATCGTAGTTATCGCCGTCTACGCGGTGTTCGACATGTGGCCGGGCTGGTCGGTGCTGCTGACGCTGCCGGCGATGGCGATCTGGATCGTCGATTCCATTGCCGTATGCCTGCTGCTCGGCGCGTTCTGCGCGCGCTTCCGCGACGTGTCGCCGATCGTCGGCAGCCTGATGCAGATCGCCTTCTTTGTCAGCCCGGTGATCTGGAAGCCTGAGCAGCTCGGCGAAAGCGCGGTCTATCTGGTGTTCAACCCGTTCTACTCCCTGCTCGAGATCGTTCGCGGACCGCTGCTGAACGAACCGCCAGGCGGGCTGGTCTGGGCTTCGGCCATTCTCTACAGCCTGCTGCTGTGCGGCCTGTCCTGGATGTTCTTCATCCGGGCACGCGGCCGGCTGGCGTTCTGGCTATGAGTCGCCGCGCCAGCATCACTGTCAATAATGCCTCGATCCTGTTCCCGCTGTATCACTCCAACAGCCGTAGCCTGAAGAAGACGATGGTCGCCGCGGCCTCTGGGCGGGTGGCGGCGAACGCCGGCAACCGCGTCGTGGTGCAGGCGTTACGCGACATCGACCTGAAGCTGGGCAGCGGCGACCGGCTCGGCCTGATCGGCACCAACGGCGCCGGCAAGACCACGCTGCTGCGCATGCTGGCCGGCATCTATGAGCCGGTCATGGGCAGCGTCCACATCCGCGGCAGCGTCAACGCGCTGCTCGACCCCAACCTCGGCATGAACCAGGACTTGTCGGGCCGCGAGAACATCCGGCTGCGTGGGCTCTATAACAACCTGTCGCCCGCCGGCTTGCGGATGCTGGAGGAGGACGTGCGGGAGTTCGCCCAGCTTGGCGACTTCATGGAACTGCCGATGCGGATCTACTCGTCCGGCATGGTGCTGCGGCTCGGCTTCGCGCTGGCGACCGCGATCAAGCCGCAGATCCTGCTGATGGACGAGTGGTTCCTGGCCGGCGACGCGGACTTCCTGGTGCGAGCCCGCGACAGGCTGGAAGACATGGTGCGCGGCGCCGAGATCCTTGTCCTATCTAGCCACCAGAATTCGGTGGTGATGGAATGGTGCTCGCGTGTGCTGTGGATGAAGGATGGCCGCATCCACGCCGACGGCGAGCCGCGCGACATCATCGAGCAGTATCTCGGGCACCCCTTGCCCGAAACCCTGGTTACCGAACCGGACCTGCTGCATCGCGTCAGCTGATATTTACCCGTCCCTTCATATGCGGATGCAGCCCGCAAAAATAGTTGAAGTCGCCGGAGGTCTCGAATTTGAGGCTGAAGCTCTGGCCGGTATCCAGCACGTGCGACCGAGCCTTCAGCGCCGGGCAGACGAAGCTGTGTGGGATGTCGTCCTGGTTGGTCCAGGTGACGGTCGTGCCCGCCGCCACCGTGAGAACGGCCGGCTTGAAGGTGAAGTTGTCGATCGTCACGACAGGTCCGGCGGCGGTTTCGGCGGCCTTCGTCCGGGTTGCCGAAACCAGCAGCAGCGACGCCCCGCCTGCCAGCCGCAAAACATGGCGGCGGCTGACGGCTGGCCTTCGCGCATTCATTGCCTCAGCCGACCAACGGAGAATTGACGACGGCCAGCGGCTCGGTGTTGCGCACCAGGCTGACGCGGGCGGTGCCGAGCAGCGCGCGCAGCTCGCCGGGCGGCACCATGCGTGGGCCGGGGCTGGGCGCCGTGCCGGGTGCGGGCTGCGGGAATGCCGTCGAGCGCGCGGTGTGGAAGGCGACGTGGCCCTCGATTTTCTGCATCGTCTGGTGGATGTGGCCGTTCAGCACCGTGACCGAGCCGAAGCGCTTGAGGTAGGTCAGCGCCTGTGCGCTGTCCTCGGTGCCCCAGCCCCAGTCGGCATAGATCACCCAGAGCGGGATATGGGCGAAGACGACGATCGGCGTACTGGCGGAGCGTGCCTTAAGGTCCTTCTCCAGCCATTCGAGCTGGGCGTGGCCGAGGTTGCCCATGCCGCCGCCCTTGAGGTCGACCACGTTGACCAGGCCTATGAAGTGCACGCCGCCGGCGTCGAAGCTGTACCAGCCATCGCCCTTGGTGCTTTTGCCGAACCGGTTGAGGTAGGATTTGCCGTCCTCCTCCAGCACGTCGTGCTCGCCGGGGACGTAGTGGGTCTGGATCCCCGTCGCGCCGATCAGCTGGGTGGCGGTGTCGAACTGGTCCGGTCGCGACAGATGCGAGACGTCGCCGGTGTGGATCATCAGCGCGGGCTTGGTCGGTGCGGCCGTGACCTGGTCGAGCGCCGCCTTCAGGGTGCCGGTGACATCCGGGTTGGCCGGCTTGTTGAAGCCGAGGTGGCTGTCGCTGATCTGGGCGAAGCTGAAATCCTTGGTCGCGGCCGCCTGGGCTGATCCCATCAACCCGGAGCGCGGAATGCCGCCGGCCACGGTCCAGATCATCGCCGAGCCGGCCCAGCCCATGCATTTCAACAGGCCGCGGCGGTCGAGGCCGCTGTGTTCGTCTTGCA
>JANXRT010000255.1 GCA_025356735.1 Acetobacteraceae bacterium
CGGGCGGCGTGGCGCTGGCCAAGGCGTGCGGCCACTGGCTGGTGACGGGTCTGCCGCTGGTGCTCCTGTCGGTGCCGCTGGCGGTGATGCTGCGGATGCCGGCCGAGGCTGTTCCGGCGCTGCTGCTGGGCTTGCTGCCGGGCACGATGCTGCTGTCGCTGGTCGGCACGATGATGGCGGCGATCGTGCTGGGGGCGAGAAGGGGCGGGGTGCTGCTGCCGGTGCTGCTGTTGCCGCTGGTGATGCCGGTGCTGATTTTCGGCGTGGCGGCAGCGGATGCCGCATCGGGCGGGGCGAGTGCGCGGCCCAGCCTTCTGCTGCTTGCGGCGATGCTGGCGGCTTGCCTGCCGCTGTGTCCGTTGGCGGCCGGTGCCGCGCTGCGCGGTGCGGCCGAATAGCGCCGCCCGGACGGTAATCCGGGCGGATGGCGCGGGGATCAAGCGGCGGAGAGTGCCGGGGACCGACCGGGTGCGGTGTTCAGGCTGGCTGGCACGTGGTCGAGCGCGTTGGCCGGCTCGCGGATCATGTAGCCGCGGCCCCACACCGTGCCGATCAGGTTGTCGGCGCCGGCTTGGGCCAACTTCTTGCGCAGCTTGCAGATGAAGACGTCGATGATCTTCATCTCCGGCTCATCCATCCCGCCGTAAAGGTGGTTGAGGAACGCCTCCTTGGTCAGGACCATGCCCTTGCGCAGCACCAGCAGTTCGAGGATCGCGTATTCCTTGCCGGTCAGGTGGATTTCGGCGCCCTCGACGATGACCTCGCGGCTGTCGAGGTTGAGCTGGAGGTTGCCGACGCGGAGCATCGGCTGGCTGAAGCCCTTGCTGCGGCGGACGATGGCCTGGATGCGGGCCAGCAGCTCGGCCTTGTCGAACGGCTTGGTGATGAAGTCGTCGGCACCCATGCCGAGGCCCTTGACCTTGGCCTGCGGGCGCGAGAGGCCGGACAGGATCAGCACGGGAGTTTCGATCCGCGCCTGCCGCATGCGGCGGACGACATCGTAGCCCTCCATGTCCGGCAGCATCAGGTCCAGCACGACGATGTCGTAGTCGTAGTGGCGGACCAGTTCGAGCGCTTCCTCGCCAGTGTCGGCCTGGTCCACGATGGTGCCGCCGGTTTTCAGCATCAGCGCGATGCCGCGGGCGGTGGTGAGATCGTCTTCGACAAGAAGGACACGCATGATGGGCCTCTCGGTTTCTGATGATCATTGTTTACCACCTATGCGTGCATTGCACCACCATATTTTCACCTATTTGATGTGTTAATATCAGAGAATGACCAAGTTGGCTGAGATAATGGCGGAACAAAATAGGATAAGCGGGATTTTCATGTTCATGTCGTATCAATGAGACAGCTGAATATCGCGCGCCGGGCACTGGCTGGCCGGGATGCCGTGGATCGCCTTGCCAGGTTCACGCTGGAGGGCCGCGTGAGCGCCGTGTCGGGCCTGGCGATCGAGATTGCCGGAATGGCGCCGCACCTGTCGATCGGCGATCGGGTGGAGATCGCCTGCCGCGACAGCCCCGCGGTCACGGCGGAGGTCGTCGGCTTCGCCAACGGCCGGGTCCAGGCGATGCCGTTCGGAGTCCTGAGCCGGATCGGCCCGTCCAGCCGCGCGGTCGCCGGCGCCGGCCGCGCGACCCGCGTCAAGGCGACCGCCACGGCGTTCGGTGCGCCCGGCACCCTTTCGGTCTCGAACGGATGGCTGGGCCGGGTGATTGACCCGCTCGGCCGGCCGCTGGATGGCCTGGGCCCGATGCCGCAGGGCGAAGCACGTCCCGTGCGCGCCTCCCCGCCCCAGGCCACAGGTCGGGCCCGGCTCGGGTCGCGGTTCGACCTCGGCGTGCGCGCGCTGAACTGTTTCGCGACGTGCCGGCAGGGCCAACGGCTCGGCCTGTTCGCCGGGTCCGGGGTCGGCAAATCGACGTTGCTCGCGATGATGGCCAAGGGCAGCGGCGCCGATGTGACCGTGCTGGCGCTGGTCGGCGAGCGCGGCCGCGAGGTTCGGGAATTCCTGGAAGATGAATTGGGCGAGGACGGCCTCGCCCGCTCCGTCGTCGTCGTCGCGACCTCCGACGCGCCGCCGCTGCTGCGCCGGGAAGCCGCCTACGCCGCAATGGCCGTCGCCGAGCATTTTCGCGATGCGGGAAAAACAGTGCTGCTGCTGATGGACAGCGTGACGCGCTTCTGCATGGCGCTGCGCGAGATCGGGCTGGCCACCGGGGAGCCGCCCGCCACCCGCGGCTACCCGCCCTCGGTGTTCGCCGAGCTGCCAAGGCTGCTGGAGCGTGCCGGTCCCGGTATGGACCGCGACGGTGCAACACCAGGCTTCATCACCGCCCTGTTCACCGTTCTGGTCGAGGGCGACGACCTCAACGAGCCGGTCGCCGACGCCGTGCGCGGCATCCTCGATGGCCATGTGGTGCTCGACCGCCGCATCGCCGAGGCCGGGCGCTATCCGGCGATCGACGTGCTGCGCTCGCTGTCGCGCACCGTGCCGGGCTGCAACCTGCCCGACGAGAACGACCTTGCCCGCCGCGCGCGCGCGATCCTCGCGCTGCACGCCGACATGGCCGACCTGGTGCGGCTCGGCGCCTACCGCGCCGGCACCGATCCGGCGGTGGACGAGGCGATCGAGTTGGCGCCACGCATCGAGGCGATGCTGCGCCAGCACCGCCATGAACCCGACGCGGCCGGAGAACAAGCCGGCGGCTGCGGCATCGAGGACGGCTTCACGACGCTGCGGGCGGCGATGACACGGGATGCCTGACCGGCTGCTGCCACCGTTGCTGGCGCTGATGCGGGTGCGGCGCATCGGCGTGACCGAGGCAAGGCGGGAGCTGGTGGCGCGGCTGGACGCGCAGGCCGTCGCCGAGCGGGCGGCCGTCGCGATCGAGCGCCTCATCGCCCACGAGGCCGACATCGCCGCCGACCTGGAAGCGACCGATGCCATGGTGGAAGCCTATGGCCGCTGGCTCGGCCCGGCGCGGGCGGAGCATGCGGCGGCGCGGCATGCCTGGGGTAGCGCCACCGCAGGGACCGACGTGGCCCGCGCGCGCCTTGCCGCGGCGCGCGCCGCGGCCGAGGCGGTCCGCACCGTCGTCGAGCAGCGGGAGGCGGTGATCGAGCTTGAGGCGGCACGGCGGGAGCAGGCGGCGATCGACGAGATCGCCCGGTCGCGCAGGAAGCCGGGATAGCGCTTCCTTCCGACCGGAGGCAGGGCGGGGTGGAGAAGTTTCTCTATCCCGGTTGGACCGCGATAGCCCTGGTCATCCCCCAGCCTGACGCTCGGCCTGCCGCTGCCGTTCGTCACCATGATGGCCGGCTTCGTCGAGTTCAGCATCGCCGGCTTTGCGACATTGGTTGCCGGGCTTAACGTTGTATCGCTCACGGTAATGACAGTGCTGTATCATAGGATGCAGCGGACCACGGCCTGGTTCTGGCGCCGAGGCGGGAAGCGTGGGGCTCTGCCCCACGCTTAAACCAGCGCCAGCAGGATCATCGCCAGGCCGATCACCGACACGAGATACACCACCGTCCGCAGCCAGGGCACGCCCGCGACGTAGATCACCGCATAGAGCAGCCGCGACCAGACGAAGATCTGGGCGCCGAGCAGGGTCTGCCCGTTGGTCCGGCCGGCGAGCACCGCGACCAGCACCAGGGCGGCGAACAGCGGCAGATTTTCCAGCATGTTGCGATGCGCGCGCGAGGCCCGGCCGGCCCAGCCGGTGGGCTGGGGCAGGTTCTCGCGATTGCCGGCGAGTGTCGGCAGGCCGATCTGCGATTGCGCGCCGGCGCCGGCAACCAGCATCTGGGCGAAGGTCAGCACCACCGCCCAGACCAGGAGAACGAGTTCCGGCTTCATCGTTTTTCTCCTTGTAAGGCGCGCATCGCCGGCACCGTGACGCCGATCATGTCGCCCTCGCGAACGAGGGAGGCGAGCTCGCTCTCGCTCGACCCCTCGGTGCCGGCGGGGCGCATCGGCAGCACCATCCAGCGGTAGTCGGCGGTGCTGTCGATCACGCGCAGCTTTCGATCGGGCGCGATGAGGGTGCCGAATTCGGCCAGCAGCCCGCGCGGGTCGCGCACCGCGCGAGCGCGGTAGGCGGCCGACTTGAACCAGAACGGCGGGTAGCCAAGCACGGCGCGCGGGTAGCAGCTGCACAGGGTGCAGACCACGAGGTGGTGGGTTTCGGGCGTATTCTCCAGCACGCCGAGCGGCGGCATGCCGCGCATCGGGATGCCGATGGCCTCGGCCGCGGCGGCGCCGTCCTGCAGCATGGCGCGGCGGTAGGCGGGATCGACCCAGGCCTTGGCGACCATCCGGGCACCCTGTCCGGGGTTGGCGGCGTCGGTCACCGCCATCCGCTCCTGGATTTCGTCCGTCGTTGCGATGCCCTTGCCCTCCAGCACATGCCGCAGGGCGGCGAGCAGCTGCTCGCCGCCGGTTTCCAGGATGTCGCTCATGCCGGCTCCAGCCAATGTTGGTAGATTTCCACCAGCAACTCGTCGTCCGTTGTGACGTCCGGCCAGATATCGGCGCGGCGGAACGCGACGTGGTACAGCGGAAGAACGGCAGCCGGCAGGGCAAACGCCAGGTCCTCGGGATTGGGAAAGCTGCCGAGCCGGCGCAGCACCACGCCGTTTCGGCCGCGCAGGTAGTGCGGCGTGCGGATGTGGCAGGGGCCACGTGCTTCCGGCCAGTCGTCCCGGACCTTTATCCGGGAGCCGGCGGCCAGGGCCTCGCTCATTTCGCCTGCTCCAGCGCGGCTCGCAATTCGGCCTCGCTGACGACGCCCTTGCGCAGCAGGTTGTCGGTGATCGAGCGTATCCAGCGTTGGTAATAGCCCAGCCGCAGGTAGTCCGCCTCCGGGATCGCCTCAATGCCGCGGCGCAGCTCATCGACGCCCATCACCTTCTTCATGCCGAGGATCTGGCGCAGCGCATCGACCTCCCGATCGAACGCGGTCAGTGCGTGCGCCTCGACATCGACGGGCTCGCACATGAATTTCATGACGCCGCCCATGTCATGCATGGCGCGGCGCGGATCGTCGGATGCCAGGTCTGTCATGGCTCGACAGTAGCCAAACCGAGCGTGCGAAAAAAGCCCTACTTGATGGCTTCTCCGGGCAACATGCCCCAAAACTCGTCACGCTTCAGCCAACCACGAAAATCGCCGACCTGAAGCTGGCACCAGGCGGCCGCCGGCTCGCACGATCGGATCTGGCCGACCACGCCCGGCATCAGCATCGCGACCGGCGGCGTGTCGGCTTCCGGCTGGCGGCGCAGGCTGCGCTCGGTGCCCGTCACCACGAAGCTGCGGCGGCCGGTCAGCGTCGCCTGATGAACCCAGCCCTTGATGCCGTCCGGATCGGCGACCAGGCGCCAGATCTCGAACTCGCGCTCGATCCGCACCGGCAGGTCGCGCCGCTTGTAGACCCACTCGATCGGGTAGCGCGTGCCCGGGCCGGCGCGCAGGTTGACCTCGTCGGAGCGCAAGGCGGCGAAACGCGGCAGCGGCATGCCGGTCGCCGAGCCCTTTGCCATTTCGGTCGGCACCTCCGGCGGTGGCACCGCGACGATGGCCGGCGGGGGCACGACGGCAACCGGCTTCTTTTCAGCCGGTGGGCCTTTCCTGGCGGACTTGGCATGGATCGGTCCCTGCGCCCGTATCACCGGCGGCGCAGCCTTGGTCACCGGCGGCGCAGCCTTGATCACCGGCGGCGCAGCCTTGGTCACCGGCGGCGCAGCCTTGGCTGGCGGTTTGACCTGCTGCACCACCGGGCGGGGTGCGGCAACCGGTGCAGTCTGCTTGATTACCGATTTCTGCCTTGCAGGTGGCGCCAGATTGGCGGGCGGCGGCGTCGCGCCGGTTTCGGCCCGCGCGGCCGGCGGCACGCACAGCGCCGGCGCCAGAACCGCCACGCAGAAAGCCAAAAACCTGATCTGCATCTGTCGTCCGCATCGGAGAAGGTTCAGCGCCCTGGCATGGTCTATCACAGCGAGACGACCTGTCCTTCGCCCATATCGGAAAGAAAGCTGGTGACGCCGCGCGGCTCGACCCCCGGCAGGAATGCGTCGGCGGCAATCCCCTCGATGCGCATTCCCGCCTCGCAGACGCTCATCCGCACGCCAAGCTCGATGCAGGCATCTCGAAGTTCGACCAACCCGGCCACGCCGGCGGCCAGCGTCCGCGCCTCGCGCGGGTCCAACGTGAGGGCCGCAACATCGAGAAGCAGCGCCCGGCAGCCGGCGTTGCTGGCGAAGATGAACACATCGCGGCCGATTGCCGCGGCGCCTGCGGCGAGCAGGAAGGCGTAGTGGACGCGCTCATGCGAGCCCGACAGGAGCAGGATGCCGAGCCGCCTAGACGCCATCGGCGACCGGCTCGGGCCGAGCATGGGCGGAAAGGTCGTGGATCACGGCGTCGGGTCCGCACAGGCGGCAATGCGGGTCCTGCTTCAGCCGGATGGTGCGGAACCGCGTCGCCAGCGCATCCCACAGCAGCAGCCGGCCGGACAGGCTCTCCCCAATGCCAAGGATTTCCTTCAGCACCTCGGTCGCCTGCAATGTGCCCATCACGCCGGTGACGGCGCCCAGCACCCCGGCCTCGCCGCAGCTCGGCACCATTCCGTTGGGCGGCGGCTCAGGATACAGGCAGCGGTAGCAGGGGCCGCCACCCGGCGCATGCGGCTTGAACACCGAAAGCTGGCCCTCGAACCGCAGCACGGCGGCGGAGACCAAGGTTTTCCGGCCCAGCACGCAGGCGTCGGCGACCAGGAACCGGGTCGGGAAGTTGTCGCTGCCGTCACAGACGATGTCGAACCGGTCGATCATGTCGGCGGCGTTGCCGGCATCCAGCCGCGTCGTGAATGCCTCCATGTTGACGCTGGGGTTGATCGCCCGCGCCGCCTCCGCCGCCGACAGCGTCTTGGTGACGCCAATCCGTGGCGTGGTGTGCGCCACTTGGCGTTGCAGGTTGGAGGTTTCCACAAGGTCGTCATCGACGATGCCGATGGTGCCGATCCCAGCGGCGGCGAGATAAAGCACCAGCGGCGAGCCCAGTCCGCCGGCGCCAACCAGCAGCACCCGCGCGTCCCGCAGCTTGGCCTGGCCGGTGCCGCCGACCTCCGGCAGCAGGATGTGGCGGGAGTAGCGCTGTATCTCGTCTTCGGTGAAATCGAGGTTCATCGACATAGGATAGGGCTTCCCGCCACCCAGGCGAAGGGCGGCATTCCGCAACTTGCGCGAAAACTGCTATCCGGGAGCCGGGATCGATCGAACAGGAGACACCAGTGAAGCCGCTTGCCATCACCTTGCTCGCCGCCGGTCTCGTGCTTGGCAACATCGCCACCGCCACGGCCCAATCGGAAAACGTCATTCGCGTGCACACCGCCGGCGACCTGGCCGATCTGTGTAGCGCCAAGCGCACGGATCCCACCGGGCCGGAGCGGATCAACTTCTGTCACGGCTACACCGAAGCCGGGTTCGAGATGGAATTGCGGCGCGAGCGATCGCTGAAGAAAAACCGCATCTGCCTGCCGACCCCGGCGCCAACCCGCACCGCCACCCTGAACGAATTCGTAGGCTGGGTGCGCTCGATGCCGGCGCACGCCTCGCAGCCGGCACTCGACGGGTTCTTCGAGTTCATGTCGCAGCGCTATCCCTGCTCGAAGTAGGACCCGGCTGGGGGTTCCTTGACCCCCCTCCGGCAAACCCCTTGAATGCCGCAAAATCGTGGGGAAACGCGAAATGGCCAATCAACTGACGGGCAAGATCGCCTGGGTGACAGGCGCCGGCACCGGGATCGGCGAGGCGGCCGCCCTGGCGCTTGCCTCCGAGGGCGCCACCATCATCCTGTCCGGCCGCCGCGCCGAACCGCTTGAGGACACCGCCGCGCAAATCCGGAAGGCCGACGGAACGGCGCACGTCCAGCCGGCCGACCTCAGCATCGCGGGCGATGTCGAGCGCGTCGGCAAGTTTATTGCCAATGAATTCAACCGCCTCGACATCCTGGTCAACAACGCCGGCGTCAACATCACCGACCGGCATTGGGACAAGCTGACCCCGTCGGGCATCGACACGCTGGTAGATGGCAACCTCAAGTCGGCGCTGTACTGCATCACCGTCGCGCTGCCCTTCATGCGCGCCCAGAAGGACGGCATCCTGATCCATACCGCCTCGATGGCCGGCCGCTTCATCGGCGGCCTCAGCGGGCCGATCTACACCGCCGCCAAGCACGGCGTGGTCGCCATGAGCCACACCATCAACATGGAGGAATGCATCCACGGCATCCGCTCGACCGCCATGCTGCCGGGCGAGGTCGCGACCCCGATCCTCGACCGGCGTCCGATCCCGGTGACGCCGGAAGAACGCGCGCGCCTGGTGCAGTCAGCCGATTGCGGCGACCTGGTGCGCTACATCGCCTGCCTGCCCGCCCACGTCTGCATCCCCGAGGTGATGATCACCCCGGCTTGGAACCGCACCTATATTTCCGCGCTTCAGCGCAACCAACGCTAAACACATTCAACCGGAGACCCTAACAGTATGGCAACCAACAAGCGCCGCGTCATGGTGCCGAGCAACATGGGCCAGCAGGGCGTGAACATCCTGCGCGCGCGCGACGATATCGAGGTCGTCACCTACCCTGCCACCATCACCCAGGCCGACCTGCTGCCGGTGCTCTTCGACGTGTCCGGGATCGCGCTCTCCGCCACACCCTATCGCCTCACCGAAATCGAGGCCTCGCCCGCCATGCAGGTGGTGGCGCGCATCGGCGTCGGCTTCGATTCGGTCGAGATCCCCCCGCTCTCGGCCCGCGGCATCCCGCTGATGACTACCGGCATCGCTAACTCGACCTCGGTCGCCGAGCAGGCGGTGTTCTTCATCATGGCCATCGCCAAGCGCGTCGCCGCCCTTGACGCGCTGGTCAAGGAAGGACGCTGGCAGGACCGCATGACCACGATCCCCTCGCAGCTTTCCGGCAAGACCGCCCTCGTGGTCGGCTTCGGGCGCATCGGCTCGCGCTCCGCCAAACGCCTCGCCGCCTTCGAGATGGATGTCCTGGTCTATGATCCGCACGTTCCCGCCGACACCATCCGTGCTGCCGGATACGAGCCGGTATCCGACCTCGACGCCGCCCTGCCGCGTGCCGACTACGTGACGATCCATTGCCCGAAATCGCCCGCGACCATCGACCTGTTCGACGCCGCGCGGCTGGCGAAGATGAAAAAGGGCGCCGGCCTGGTCAACACCGCCCGCGGCGGCATCGTCAACGAGCCGGCGCTGCACGACGCGCTGGTCTCCGGCCACCTCGCCGGCGCCGGCCTCGACGTGTTCGACATGGAGCCGACGCCGATGGCCAACAGCCTGCTCAAGCTTGATACGGTGCTGGCCGCACCGCACCTCGCCGGCGTTACCGTGGAATCAATTATCGGGATGGCTGTCGCCACGGCGGAAAACATTCTTTCGGCGCTGGATGGCAAGCCGAACCGCGATAACGTCGTTAATAAGGAAGTGCTTACGTAAGGATGGGGCTCTGCCCCAAACCCCGCCCCACCTTCAAGAATCGGGGTAGCGCCCGGGGCGCATTCGTTAGAGAGAAGCAAGATGCCGCAGCCGTCGCACATCTCTAAACTTGGCGTGCCGAATGCCGGTGAACTTGACCCGGACCTTCAGACGGTATGGAAGAAGGCGTCAGAAAAAATCGGCCTGGTTCCCAACGTGCTGCAGGCCTACAGCCTGCGGCCGCAGCGGCTGCGCAACTTCATGGCCATGTACAACGAGATCATGCTGTCCAGCTCCGGCCTGTCCAAGCTGGAACGCGAGATGGTCGCGGTCGTCGTCTCGTCGGCCAACCGCTGCTACTACTGCCTGGTCGCGCATGGCGCCGCGGTGCGCCAGCTGTCGGGCGACCCGCAACTTGGCGAGATGATGGCGCTCAACTACCGCGTCGCCGAACTCGATCCCCGCCAGCGTGCGATGATGGATTTCGCCTGGAAACTCACCGCCACCCCGGCCGACATCGGCGACGCCGACCGCGCCGGCCTGGCCGCGGCGGGCCTCAGCGCAGAGGACATCTTCGATCTGTCGGAGACGGTCGCGTTCTACAATCTGTCCAATCGCATGGCGCACGCCTTGGACATGATGCCCAACCCCGAATACCACGCCGCCACCCGAAACCAGGCCTGACCATGGACACGCATCTGCCATCGGCGTTCCGGCTTCCGAGCCTGCGCGACAAGGTCAGCCAGGCCGAGTGGCAGGCCCGAACCGACCTCGCCGCCGCCTACCGGCTGTGCGAGCTGTACGGCATGTCGGACATGATCTACACCCACATCTCGGCGCGCGTGCCGGATGCGCCGGGCGCTTTTCTGATCAACCCGCACGGCATGTTGTTTGACGAGATGTCGGCCTCCTGCTTCCTGAAGGTCGACCTCGAGGGGAAGGTGCTGCACCAGGCCGACGCCGAGTACGGCCTGCATCCGGCCGGCTTCGTCATCCACAGCGCGATCTACCGGGCGCGTCCGGACACGATGGCGGCGATGCATTCCCACACCGTGGCCGGCATGGCGGTGTCGGCGTTGAAATGCGGCCTGCTGCCGATCACTCAAACGGCGACACGGTTTTTCGGCCGGATCGCCTATCACGATTTCAACGGCCCGGAGCGCGATCCGGCCGAGCGCGACGTGCTCGCCCGTCATCTTGGCGCGTATAATTGCATGATCCTGCGCAACCACGGGCTGCTGACCGTTGGCCCAACGGTTGCGGAGGCATTCAACTACATGTACGGGCTGGAGCGTTCCTGCCAGGCGCAGCTCGCCGCCATGGCCTGCAACACCCCGCTCAATGTCCTGCCTCAGGAAGTCGTGGACAAGGCCGTCGCGATGTACGAACCCGGCGCAGTTCGCCGTTACGGGCTGCGCGAATGGGATGCGCTGTTGCGGCGCCTGGACCGCATCGACCCATCCTTCCGAGACTAACGGATACGCTCCAGGTCGCTAACCTGGCGGGGTATGGGGCAGGGCTCCATGCTGCCTTCCTGATACACAGCCGCCGTCATGGCCCCGATCTGCGACCAGTCCGGCACAGCATCCGCCAGCCGGCGCGCCGCAACAGCGCAGGAAGCGGCAAAGTGCCGGTCTTCAAGGATGTGCGACATCGCTTGCGTCAGTGCCGGGACGTCGCCGGGGGGCACGAGGTGCCCGTGAATGCCATCGTTTATCGTCTCGGCGAAGTTGCCGAGGTTCGAGGCGATCACCGGCCGGCCGCAGGCGAGCGCGATCGATAGCACGCCGCTGGCCTCGATCTCGCGGTAGGGGAACACGGCGACCGTGCCGGGCGCGAACAGGCCCGGCAAATCGCCATCGTCCACGAAGCGCGGCTCGATCGTCAGCCGGTCGAGCACGCCGAGCTTTTCGGCCAGGGCGCGCAGCGGCGCCAGGTCCATGTAGGGCTTGCCGACGACGCGCAGCCGGGCGGCGTCACGCAGCGGTTTGGGCATGGCGGCAAAAGCCTCGATCAGCACGTCGGTGCCCTTGTAGGGCTTGATCTTGCCGAACAGCAGGAACGTGACTCCATCCTGCATCGGATCGGCGGTTCGGTCCGGCGGCTCCATCAGCCGGCCGTGCGGCAGCACCGCGAGCCGGTTGGCGGCGATACCGGCATCGAGCATCCGGGCGCGGCCTTGTTCTGTGTGCACGATCAGCTTGCGAAATTCGGCCAGGCTGCGGAAGAAGCCACGCTGCTGCAGGCCCGCGGAGGGGTCGCCGTTGAACGGGTTGGTGTCGTGCACGGTCAGCACCAGCGGTGCGATCTTCTCGAACCCGGCCAGCAGCCGGCGATCGACCAGCGGCAGCGGCAGCCACTGAAAATGGATCACGTCCGGCCGTTCGCGCCGCAGCCGCCGCCGCAGGCGCAGCATCGACAGGACATGATCAAGGCCCTTGACGCCGAGCCGGACCCGCCGCGGCAGGCGGCGTCCCAGGCTGCTCTCGGTCACCTTGTAGAAATGCGGCACCAGGCCGGCACCGGCGGTGTCGCCGTCATCCGGCCCGGCGGCCCGGCCAAACAGGGTGACGTCGTGGCCGGCGCGGGCAAGGCCGCCAGCCAGGGCGCGGTCGTAGGGCAGGGTGAACAGCGACGGGTCGATCAGGGCAACGCGCATCGTATTCAGCCGCCCGCGCCGACCACGCCCGAGGTCGAGCCGGAGGGTACAATCCGGGCCGAGGCCGGCGGACTCCATGTCTGGAAGCGATCGCCGCGGCACGATCGCCAGACGCCGATGCCGGTCGCCAGGAAGGCGCCGAGCACTTCCCGGATCGTCGCCAGGATGCCGCGCCGCGCGGTGGCGAGCGCCGCCGCCACAATGCCGCCCACCGCCAGCAGGACGCCGAGCAGCCACCAGTTCTGAGCCGCCATCACGGCGGCGGTCAGGCTCATGGCCGAGGCTGCCAGGAAGAAAAATGAAAACCAGCGCAGCAGCTTGTGCGAGACGTACTTGTAGAGGTCGAGCACCGGCATGCGGCGCAGCCGCGGCCATAGCGCCCGGTGCACGTTGAAGGCCTGGCAGGCGATCCGGATTTTCCGGCGGAACTCCTCGGCCGGGCGCGACACCGCTTCCTCATAGGCCACCGCGTCGTGCGCGCGTACGATGCGGTGGCCAGCGCACAGGGTGGCTAGCGACACGTACATGTCGTCGATCAGGTCGGGCGGTGGCGCCTCGTGGACGGTGCGGCGCAGCGCGAAGATCGAGCCGTCGGCGCCCATGACCGATCCGGTGGCGCTTTCCAGCGTCTTGATCGCCTCCTCCAGCCGCCAGTACAGCGATCCCGTGGCGGCGGTGCCGCTGCCTTCCGCCCGGGTGTAGATCAGGTGGCCGCAGACGCAGCCGACTTGTGGATCGGCAAACGGTGCCAGCAAACGCGGTAACGCATCCGGCGCGAACGAGACGTTGGCGTCGCTGAAGACGATGAAGTCGGCCGAACTCATGCCGACCAGCGTGTTCATGCCGTGCGTCTTGCCGAGGCGCGCGCCGGAGACGACCAGGCGAAGCTTGTTGCCGTAGCCGCGCAGGATTTCCGCCGTGCGATCGGTGGCGCCATCGACATAGACGAGTAACTCGAGATTTCCGACGGCGCGGCCCGCCGCCAGCATGTTTTCGACCTTGGCGCCGATCACCTGCTCCTCGTTGTAGGCGCAGACGCAAAGCGCGACCCGGCCGCAGGCCAGGTCGCGCGTCACCGGCCGGGGCCGGATGCGGGACAGCAGCCGCAGGCTGAGCGGGTAGGTTAGGAACGGATGCATCGCCAGCCCGAGGAACAGGATGGCGGCCGCCAGGGGCACGAAGATCATCTGCCGACCAGCACCGCGACGACCGGGCTGCGCGACATCGCGCGCAGCCGGGCCGCAACCGCGCGGGCCGGATCGCGCGGGCTGGTGGCGGCGTCGATCACCAGCACCGTTGCGTCAGCGCGCGCGGCCAGCGTCATCGTGTCGGCCGCCGTCGCCAGCGGCGCCGTCAGCACGATCAGGTCGTAATGCGCCTGCGCCTCGACCAGCAGGTTCTGGAAGGCGCTGCCGCCGAGCAGCGCCTGGGAGCGCGGCGCCGGCCGCGACACGGTGAGGGTATGCAGCGGCGTGCCCGGATCGCGGATCATCAGGTCCCGCCAGTCGCCGGTGTTCTCCAGCACCGACAGCAGGCCATCGGGCTGCTCGCCGGGCATGGAGGTCTGCAGCAGCGCCGCCGCCTGCGGCGTTTGGAGGTTGCCCTCGATCAGCAGCACCCGGTCGCCATCGAGGGCCGCAACCCGTGCCAGCCCGGCCGCGATCTCCGCCGCCTCGTCGGCATCGCCGATCCCGGCGATCACGACGCACCGCGGAACGCTGGAATGACCGAGATAGGCGATGCGCGATCGCAACCCGCGCAGCGCCTCGGCTTCCGAGCCGCCAGGTGCTACGGCGAGTCGCGACAGCAGGCGGCCGTGGCCGCGGCCAGGCCGCATCCGGCCGAGCGACGCCGCCACCGGCATGCCGGTGGCGGCGGTGACATCGTCGGGATCGGAGAAGCCGACCGCCGGGCGAACGCGTGTCAGGGTCAGCAGGCAGCCGAGCAGGCCGCCCGCGAGCCCGCCGGCCGCGGCGGCAAGCTTCATGTTCGGGCTGCTCGGCGCCGCCGGCGCCGCCGCCTGGCTGACCACCCGCACGTCCGGCGTCTCGGACCCGCTCGGCTGCACGACGGTCTGCTGCGCCCGTTCCAGCAAGGTCTGGTACATGCTGCGCCGGGTGGTCGCCTCCTGCTGCAGCTGTTCCAGCTGGGCGCGCGCGTTGCCCTCGGTGACGCCGGCGCGGCGAGCAACCTCAAGCTGCTTCTGCAGCCCTGCCTCGTGCTCGCGCGCGTCGCGCAGCTGGGTGCCGAGGGAGGAGACGATGCGCTGGGTCTCGTCGCGCATCTGCCGCTGCGCCGAGGCGAGTTCGGCCTGGGCACTGCGCACGCCGGGGTAGCCCGCCCCGAACGAGCTCGACAGCTGGGCCACCTTGGCGGAGGCGGTGGCTTCCTGATCACGCAGGCGCGAGATCGTGGGCGAGTTCAGCACGCTGACCAGCGCGTCCGACGAGCCTTGCTTGGCCAGCGCGGTGGCACGCTCATAGGTGGTCTGCAGCTGGGCACGCTCGACGCCGGTGCGGGTCGCGGCGGTGGTCAGCTCCTCCAGCTGCTGCTGGCCGACGCTGCCGGCGCGCAGGCCGACCATCTCGCTCTTGCTGCGCAGGTCGCGCATCTGCTTCTCGATGTCGGCGAGGTCGAGGCGAACCTGGTCGATGCGTTCCGTCATCGCCGTGTTGGCGCCCTGGTTGGCCTGCACACGGCGACTCGCCCGCGACGCTATGTACTGGGAAACAAGCGTGTTCACGACATCTGACGACAGCTTGGGATCGAGCGAGGTGAACGAAACCTCGATTACCAGGCTGCGGTTGTCCTGGAACACCTTCAACGCCTGGCTGACGGCGCCGAGGAT
>JANXRT010000295.1 GCA_025356735.1 Acetobacteraceae bacterium
GGTGGAGGAGCGGCGTTGCGCGGGACAGCGCCACGTCCACGAGCACCTAAGCCGCGTGGTCTCCCAGCGTGTCCCGGACATAATCGACGTGTTGCCACATCTCGGCATCGGCGTTGATCCTTACGCGCTCACGGGGGCCTAGATCGTCCCCAGACGGACCGCCTGTCCACCATCCCGGGTCGCGTTGTGCTAGTTGATCACGCAAGGCAGGCTCCGTGTCGTGCTCAATTCGCGCTAAGGTCGCGCGCCACTCCATGCCGGCTGTGACCATTGCATCCGTCGCTGAATGACCACGGGCAGCACTGACACGCCGTTGGAACGCAACCTCTGCCTCCGCTCGACGGGCTAAGGCCACGTTAAGGTCATGGGTCCTGAGGGACAGCACGAACCGCTTGGTCCCCAAGGCCACCCGAAGGGGGCGGGGCACGTCCCGCACAAAGTGCCACGTCTGGTAGCGTTGTTTCAGGTATCGCATACTGACCACAGCGGTCCGCCCCTACAGGTGCCCCCAGCGGTTTGCCCCTACAGGTGGGCCTTGTCAAGCCGCTGAAATGATTGACATCAATGGCTTGGGGCCGCCAATCCAGAGGGTCCCACTCCCTCCGCCAGAACTTCAACGTAATGCTCTGGTATACCTTGAATTCTTAGACTGTGAAATTTCTTGCCTCCATTTTTACCCATTTGGGAATGGTCGCGCAACGTTGACTGCGAGACATCTTCGCGCGGGATTTCCAACTCCATTAGCAGGATATGAGGATCGATCCGCCGCCGTAATTCTGGCCGCCGGTGCTGTGGCGCCTGCCGCTGGAGTTGGCCCCGCAGCGCGATGCCAAGAACATCCCGCCGCATCTTGGCGGCGAGATTATGCGCGCCATCCTAACCGGCCTGCCCTATCTGCGCGCGCTGCTGGTCCAGACCATCCTGCGTATCCGCGCCGACGGCGATATCACCCCGCTGCGGGTCGGCCTCGCCAAGGCGGCCGTCACCCGCCTGGCCTGGCGGCGCCACGAAGACCTTGCCCGCCAAACCTCAGACGCTCCACCCTGGAAGGACCCGCTCGTGCGATAGATCGCGATGAAACCAATGTCGGATACCGCCTGGGGCGGCTGTTCGCCCTGCTTGACTACGCGCAGTAGCTGTCGGCCGGCTCGGTCAATGCCGGGGTCAAGGAGAAGTTCTTCGCCTCCGCCTCCTCCACGCCGCGGCGGATCCTCCCGAGTCTGCTGCGGATGAACCAGAACCATCTTTCGGATGCCCGCAAGGCGGCCGAGATGCGGGACCGGGCGAACCACACCGACTCCGAGATCAAGCAGGCCATGGACGGGCTTGAGGCGTCGATGCCTTTTCCGACGACGCTGAGCCTGGATGACCAGGACCGCTTCATCGTCGGCTTCTATCATCAGCGGCCGGCCAGGCGCGGCGCCAAGCCGGCGGCGGGCGCCAACCCTCAAGCCGAAAAGGAGAGTTGAGCCATTCCCGAAGCCAGCACCGCCCCGATCGCCGACCGCTACGACTTCGTGTTCCTCTTCGATGTCCGCAACGGCAACCCGAACGGCGATCCCGACGCCGGCAACATGCCGCGCATGGATCCCGAGACCGGGCGCCGGCCTGGTCACCAATGTCGCGATCAAGCGCAAGATCCGCAACTATGTGGCGATGGCGCGCGGGGACGCGCCGGGCCACGACATCTACATGCAGGCGGCGCCGTGATGTCCACCGAGGTCAATGCCGGGCAGGTGCGCGGCCCGGTGCAGATCACCTTCGCCGAAAGCATCGACCCGATCGTGCCGATGGAAATCTCCATCACCCGGTCCTCGGTCACCAACGAGCGCGACGCGCCCTCTGGCCGAGAACGCAATCACGGCCAGAGGGCGCGTCGCGCACGACCGCGTGCACGCCAACGAGACCGAGATGCGGCGCGGCGTGCGCGCCGTCACCGGCATCGCCGACGTGGTGGAACTGCACCACGCGGCCGGCGGCCGCTGGCGCCCGTAGCAGATGCAGGAGTCGCGCCCCGCGCGGGAGAGCGGAGCGGAACGGAACGACGGTTGCCTTCAGCTCGCCGGAACGGCAGGCCGGCTGGCGTCGAGGGCGGATTGGAGGGTGTAGGCGGCGGCCATGCGGTCCACCGCCTGGGCTCGTTTCTTGCGGCTGAGGTCGGCCTCGTGGATCAGGAAGCGGTTGACCGCGGCGGAGGATAGCCGTTCGTCCCACAGGCAGGCGGGCAGGCTGGCGGCGGCGGACAAAGCGAGCGTCCAGTCGCGTGCCGCCTGGGCGGCAGGGCCGAAGCTGCCGTCCATCGATAGCGGCAGGCCGACGACCAGGCCGGCCGCGCCCTCGCGCTTGGCGATGGCCACGATCTCGGCGGCATTCTCCGACAGTTTTTTCCGGCTCAGGCTGCCATAGGGAGTAGCGAGGCCCAGCAGCACGTCGGAAAGCGCCAGGCCGATGGTCTTGGCACCCGGATCGACGCCGATCAGCCGCGCGTGGCGGGGCAGCAGGGCGCGCAGCTGCGTCAGGTTGAACAGGGCCATGGCGGCGTTTATGGTCCGCCGCTTCCAACCTTTCCAGGACAGACTGACCGCATGGCGCTCGACCCCGCAACCGTCCGACGTATTTCCGGACTCGCCCGCATCCGCGTCGAGGACTCCGAAATCCCCGCCATGCAATCCGAGCTTGGCCGGATCCTGGGCTGGATCGAGCAGCTGAACGAGGTCGACGTCGAGGGCGTCGAGCCGCTGACCGGCGCTGCGCAGATGGCGTTGCGGCTGCGCGAGGATGTGGTGACCGATGGCTTCTATCCGGAAAAGGTGCTGGCCAACGCGCCCGACCGGGCGGGCGATTTCTTCGCCGTGCCCAAGGTCGTCGAGTGATGTTCGATTTTTCCCTCGCCCAGGCTCGCGACGCGCTGCGGGCACGGAAGATTTCATCGCGCGAACTGACGCGGGCCTATCTCGACGCAATCGAGAAGCTCAACCCGCGGCTCAACGCCTATATAACGGTGACGCCCGAGCGCGCTTTGGCCCAGGCCGATGCCGCCGATGCCGCTTTGGCCGGCGGCCAAGGAAAGGCACTGACCGGAATTCCGCTGGCGATCAAGGATCTGTTCTGCACCGAGGGCGTGCGCACCACCGCCGGCAGCCGCATCCTCGACAACTTCGTGCCCCCGTACGAGAGCACCGTCAGCGCCAACCTGCTGCGCGACGGGGCGGTGTTTTTGGGCAAAGCCAACCTCGACGAGTTCGCCATGGGCTCGTCGAACATGACCTCGGCCTTCGGCGCGGTCGAGAACCCGTGGAAGCGCCGGGCCGACGCGACCGCCGTGCTGGTTCCGGGTGGCTCGTCGGGCGGTTCGGCGGCGGCGGTCGCGGCACGGCTGGCGCTTGGCGCCACGGCGACTGATACCGGCGGCTCGATCCGCCAGCCGGCCTCGTTCTGCGGCATCGCGGGGATCAAGCCGACCTATGGGCGGTGCTCGCGCTGGGGTGTTGTCGCGTTCGCCTCCTCGCTCGACCAGGCGGGCCCCGTGGCGCGCAACGTCGAGGATTGCGCCATCCTGCTCGGCTCGATGGCCGGGTTCGATCCGAAGGACAGCACCAGCGCTGACCGCGCGGTGCCCGATTTCGCCGCCGCCTGCGCGCGCGGCGTCAAGGGGCTGCGGATCGGCGTGCCGGCGGAATACACGATGGACGGCATGTCGTCGGAAATTCTGGAGCTGTGGCGGCGCGGGCTGGGCTGGCTGCGCGATGCGGGGGCCGAGATCGTCGATGTCTCCTTGCCGCATACGAGATACGGCTTGGCGACCTATTACATCGTCGCCCCTGCCGAAGCTTCGTCCAACCTGGCGCGCTACGACGGCGTACGGTTCGGCCATCGGGAAAATGGCGAGGACCTGCGCGATTTGTATGAGCGCACCCGTGCGGCGGGCTTCGGCGCCGAGGTCAAGCGCCGGATCATGATCGGCACCTACGTGCTGTCGGCCGGCTACTACGACGCCTACTACCTCCGTGCCCAAAAAATCCGCGCGCTCATTCTCCGTGACTTCACCAACGTGTTCGGCCGCGTCGATGCGCTGTTGACGCCGACCACGCCCTCAGCCGCCTTCGCCCAGGGCGAGAACATGGAAGACCCGATCACCATGTATCTGAACGACATCTTCACCGTGCCCGCAAGCATGGCCGGCATCCCAGGCATGTCGGTCCCGGCCGGGCTGGACGCGCAGGGCCTGCCACTCGGGTTGCAGGTATTAGGAAAACCGTTCGACGAGGAAACTGTTTTTTCCGTAGCCGCGACGATCGAGCGCGCCGCCGGCTTCACGACCCTGCCCGCAATCAGGGCAGGGGCCTAGACGATGTCGTACACCCTGGAAGGCGCCACCGGCCCCTGGGAGATTGTGGTCGGGCTTGAAGTCCATGCCCAGGTCATCAGCGCGTCGAAGTTGTTCAGCGGGGCGGCGACCGGGTTCGGCGCGGCGCCGAACAGCCATGTCAGCTTCGTCGATGCCGCCATGCCGGGGATGCTGCCCGTCATTAACGGCGAATGCGTGGCCCAGGCGGTGCGCACCGGCTTGGGCCTTGGCGCCCACATCAACGTGGTCAGCCAGTTCGATAGAAAAAACTATTTCTACGCCGACCTGCCCGCCGGCTACCAGATCAGCCAGTTCGCCCACCCCATCGTCGGCGAGGGCAAAGTGGAAATCGAGCTCGCGGACGGCAGCACGAAATTCATCGGCGTCACCCGGCTGCATCTGGAGCAGGATGCGGGCAAATCGATGCACGACCAGGACCCGGCGCGCACCTTCGTCGATCTCAACCGCTCGGGCGTGGCGCTGATGGAGATCGTCAGCGAGCCGGACA
>JANXRT010000303.1 GCA_025356735.1 Acetobacteraceae bacterium
CGCCGGCCGGCGGAGATCGACCGCCTTAGATCCGCCTTGGACACCGCGCGCCGCATCCCGCCCTTGCGCAAGCCACCCGCGACGCCGGCGTCAGCTTTGGCGATCACCGAGTTGACCACAAGGTCCAAGCCGGCAGCCCCCGCTTACAAGCTCGCCTATTCCGCCGCTTCCATGCAGGGGCAGGAACCGCATGAAGCTACGGCGGAGAAGATGATCGCCATAGTCATCGAAATCGTTTCCATCGAAGGACCTGTTCACGGCGACGAAGTGGCCCGCCGTGTCGCCTTCCTGTTCGGCAAGGAGCGTACCGGCCCCCGTATCGTCACCGTGGTTGCCAAGGGCTTGGCGGCTGCCCAGGCAAAAGGAAAGATCATCCGAATCGACGATGGTTTCTGGCTTGACGCGGGCCAGCGGCAGGATTGCCCGGTTCGGGACCGGTCGGCGTTGACCGGCCCATCCCTGAAGGCTGAGATGCTGTCACCGACCGAGATCGAGATGGCGGCGTGGTTGGTGTTAAAGGAGAATGGCTCTGTCCTGCGTGACGAGCTGGCGCAGGGCATCGCGCGGCTGCTAGGTTTTCAACGCACCGGGCCGGATCTCAGAGCCAGGATCGACCAAGTCGTCAGCCGGCTGGCCGCCGAGCGAAAAATTCAGGAGGATGCGGCTGGCTGGTTGGTCCGAAGTTGATCGTTGCGAAGCAGCATAGGACTTTGCCTCAGACCCCGCCCGTTTTCAAGCATTGGAAGGCACCTTGGGCGCATCTGCCAAGGCTATGGCACCGGGCGAGTTGACAACGGCCGCAATTTCGCCGCCGTCCCAACACGCGCTTTTCACGTCCATATTTCAGATCGTGCCTGTTTTCCGTATTTGGAGGCGATGCCTGCTGACCAGTCTGCGCTTTTGCCAGTCTGCGCTTTTGCCAGTCCGCGCTTTTGCCAGTCCGCGCTTGTGCCAGTCCACGCCTTTAGTTGGGTAAGGTTGCTTGTCAGAAAAAGTATCTGGAGATTTCTTTCCATCCGCTTTGATCGAAGAAGCTTCAGGACGAATGCGATCTTCCGCGACAGGCGGCGTGGGCCGTTGCGGCGGGATGGCGGCCTCGCCAGCCGGTTTATGCGTCGGCCAGAATGGGGCACGAGCCAGGCCGACGCCGCTGTCGTGGGCGGCCTCGGCCCGCCCGCCCAGGCACCAGTCGCCGCAGGCGCCGAGCCGGGCCGCCGGGTCCCAAAGGCAAGGCTCGCCGATCGGCGTCTCGACGCGCGAATGGCGCCAGCGATGGGCCAAGACAAGGTCGGGCGCCGGCGCGCCGGCAAGGGCGCGGAACTCTGCCAGCAAAGCCTGGCCAGCCTATTCCGCGCTGTCTTGAAGGTGCTGTTCATGATCTATCCCATTTTGGGCGAAACGATGGAGCAGGCCCGTGAGAAGGCCGACCGGCGCCCGGTCCAGGCGGCCAGGAACATCGACCAGCGGCTGGCCCAGATGGGCTGGACCACCAACATCGACTTCTCCGGCCACGATCTGGATGCGCCGATCGGCGAGCTGACCACCAACGGCCATCAGTCGAGCCTGGAGAACTTCATCCGCAAGGCCGGCGGGAAAACCCTGCGCGAGGCGATCATCGGCCACAGCAGCAGCGGCGGCTGCGTCGATCTGGTCGGGACCCCCGATGCCGTCGCGGCGCAGATGGGCGAGCTGATGCAGGAGGTCGGCGGCGACGGCTTCCTGTTCGCCCTGCCCGATGTCAGCCGCCGGAGCGTGGCCGAAGTCACCGAGGGCCTGATCCCCGCACTTCAGCAGCGCGGCCTGGTGCGCCGGCAGTATGGCTGCAAGCATTTCCGCGACAACCTGCTGGAGTTCTGACGTCCTCATTCTGCTGCCTTATAAGTCATCATAAAGCTAGATATTAGGCACTACTGGTCAACAGACATAGGCTCTTGACTCGATTGAACGTTTATTCATCATGGTGCAACGCAACATGCTTGGCACGCGGAGTGAGACATGGAATGCGGCGTCTTCCTGCCGATCGGCAACAATGGCTGGCTGATCTCCACCACCTCGCCGCAGTACCGGCCGAGCTTCGCGCTCAACCGCGACGTCACGCTGATGGCCGAGCGCTACGGCTTCGACTTCGCGCTGTCGATGATCAAGCTGCGCGGCTTCGGCGGGCCGAGCGAGTTCTGGGACCACAACCTCGAATCGTTCACCCTGATGGCCGGACTTGCCGCGGTCACCAGCCGCATCCAGCTGTTCGCCACCGCGGCGACCCTGACCACGCCGCCGGCGATCGCCGCCCGCATGGCCTCGACGATCGACAGCATCTCGCACGGCAGGTTCGGCCTCAACCTGATCACCGGCTGGCAGAAGCCGGAGTACTCGCAGATGGGGCTGTGGCCGGGCGACGAGTATTTCGCCCATCGCTACGACTACCTGGCCGAATACATCGAGATCCTGCGCGATTTGTGGCGCACCGGCGTGTCCGACCGGCGCGGCAGGTTCTTCCAGATGGACGATTGCCGGATGAGCCCGCGGCCGAGCGCCGACATCAAGGTGATCTGCGCCGGCCAGAGCGGCGCCGGCATGGCGTTCTCGGCGAATTACGCCGATTACTAATTCTGCTTCG
>JANXRT010000311.1 GCA_025356735.1 Acetobacteraceae bacterium
GCGACATCCTGACCGAGGCCCGCACCAAGCTGCGGGAGAAGTTCCTGGCGGCCGATGTCGGCATCACCGGCGCCAACTTCCTGATCGCCGAAACCGGCAGCTCGGTGATCGTCACCAACGAGGGCAACGGCGACCTGACCCAGACCCTGCCGCGCATCCACATCGTGCTCGCCAGCATCGAGAAGATGGTCCCGACCTTGGAGGACGCGACCTCCCTGTTGCGGCTGCTGGCACGCTCCGCCACCGGCCAGGATTTCTCAGTCTATACGACATTTTCCACCGGCACCCGACGCCCGGCCGACCTCGACGGACCGGAGGAATACCATGTCGTGCTGGTGGATAACGGCCGTTCGGCGATGCTGGGCTCCGAGTTCCAGGACATGCTGCGCTGCATACGCTGCGCGGCCTGCATGAACCACTGCCCGGTCTATGGCGCGGTTGGCGGCCACGCCTATGGTTGGGTCTATCCGGGACCGATGGGCAGCGTGCTGACCCCGGCGCTGGTCGGCGTCGAGCAGGCCGCGCTGCTGCCCAATGCCTCGACCTTCTGTGGCAAGTGCGAGAGCGTGTGTCCGGTGAAGATCCCGCTGCCGAAGCTGATGCGCCATTGGCGGGAACGCGAGTTCGAGCGTCACCTGACGCCTTCCACCGTTCGCGCCAACCTCGGCCTGTGGGCCTGGTTCGCCCGCCGTCCGGCCGCCTATCGGCTGGCCATACGCGCGGCGAACCTTGTGCTGACGACGCTCGGCCGCAAGCGCGGCCGGTTTTCTTCCCTGCCGTTGGCCGGCGGCTGGACCGCCGGCCGCGATCTGCCGGCGCCGGAGGGCGGCACGTTCTTTTCCCAGTACGCTCGCCAGCAGCGCGCCGGCACGATCTGATGTCGCGCGATTCGATGCTGACCGCGGTCCGCCGCGGGCTGCGGCGCGGGCCGCTCCCGGCCGACCAGCAGGCGATGCTGCGCGCCCGCTTAGAAAACCATCCGCGCCACCTGATCCCCGCCCGCTCCCGAATACCCCACATCGAGCAGATCGCGCTGTTCGTGGCCAACGTCGAGCGGGAGTTCGGCACAGTCGAGCGTGTGTCCGACGCTGCCGCCATTCCGGGCGCGGTTGCCGACTACCTCGCCGCGCAGAACCTGCCCGGCGAGTTCGTCATGGCGCCGCATCCGGAGCTGCGCGCGATTCCCTGGTCCGACCGGCCAATGCTGCTTCTGCGCGAGGGCCGCGCCGAGGCCACCGACCTCGTCAGCGTGCAGCACGGCTTCGCAGGAGTGGCCGAGACCGGCACGCTGATGCTGCCTTCCGCGTCCGACCGCCCCACGACTTTGAACCTGCTCGCCGACACCGCGATTGTTCTACTTCGCGCGTCCCGGATCGTCGGCGCGTACGAGGAAGCCTGGGATCTGCTGCGAGCCGAATTTGGCGCCATGCCGCGCAACGTGATGTGGGTGACGGGGCCCTCGCGTTCGGCTGACATCGAGCAGACCCTGGAACTGGGCGCCCACGGGCCACGAAGGCTGCATATTATCCTCCTTGAGTGATGCGCCCCGGGGCGCTACCCCGGCGGGGTTTGGGGCAGCGCCCCATACTTCCCTTCTACTTCCCCATAGCCTGACGCATGAAAGCCCGCTTCAACCGAGGCAGCCGGTGCACGGCGGAGATGCCGATGTCGCGCACTGTCCGCAGCGCCGGGTTGTCGGAGCTGAACAGCCGGTCCAGCCCGTCGGTCGCGGCCAGCATCGACAGGTTGGCGCCGCGCCGAGCGCGCTGGTAGCGGGCCAGCACGCCGGCACCGCCGAAATCCTCGCCGGCGGTTCGGGCGTCGATCAGCGTGTCCGCCAGCGCGATGACGTCGCGGAAGCCGAGATTGAGTCCCTGGCCGGCGATCGGGTGGATGCCGTGGGCGGCGTCGCCGATCACCGCCAGCCTGGTGTCGGTGTAGCGATGCGCGTGCATCGCCGACAGCGCGTAGCTCCATCGGCGGCCGACCGGGCGCACCGTGCCGAGGTGGGGTCCGAGGCGCCGGGCGATCTCGCGCGCCAGCCTGGCGTCGTCCAGCGCGAGGATGCGCGCGGCCATGTCGCGGCGTTCGGTCCAGACGATGGCGGAGACGTTGTCGGCGCCGCCGATTTCGGCGTCCGCGCTGGCCGCCATCGGCAGCTGCGCGAACGGGCCGGACGGCAGGAAGTGCTCCAGCGCCAGGTTGTGGTGCGGCCGCGAGTGGGCGACCGCGAACACCATGCCGGTCTGATCGTATTCCATGCGGGTGACCGCGATGCCGGCCTGGTCGCGCAGCGGCGAATTGCGGCCCTCCGCCGCCACCACCAGCCGACATTCGATCGCCGGGCCGCCGGCGACATGGACCGTTGCGCCGTCCTCGTTTCGAACGACCGCGGCCTCGGCCGGGGCGAACACGTGCACGCCGGGCAGTCGGCCCCGTGCTGCGTTCAACGCCGCGTTCAACGCCACGCGGAGCGCGCGCGCCTCGACCATCCAGCCGAACGGCTCGGCGGCGTCCGCCTCACGGTGGTCGAAATGCAGGAACAGCTGGGAAGCGCGCTGGCCGACACGTCCGTCGCTGACGCGGATGTCGAGAATCGGGCAGGAGGCGGGTTCCAGTTCCGGCCACAGCCCGGCATCGGCCAGCAGCCGGCGCGATCCGGCGGCGATCGCGTAGGCGCGGCCATCGAAGGCCGGGTGCTCCATCGGCGACAGCGCCACCCGATCGACGATTGCGACGGAAAACCCGGCCTGTGCCAGGCGGCAGGCCAGCGTGCCGCCAACCGGGCCGGCGCCGACGATACAGACATCTGTTTGCATTGTTCGATCCGGAAAAAGCACGGCAAGGGCGTCCTGAACCTGTTGAAGGGCAGGCTCGTCGTGGCTCTCTATTTAGGCATTTGTCGGCGTCGTGACCAGGGATGCCGTCGTGTTGCACCCAGCCAGATAGCGCGCCAGCGTGGTGGCGATCGGTTGGTCGGTGTTGGCCTGATAATAGGAGAACGCGGGCGACGGATTGACCTCGAAGCAGGTCGCCTCGCCGTCCGGACCGATCCGTAGGTCGATCCCTGCGAATACCAGTCCGAGCCCCGCGGTAAGGGCTATGCAGCGCGCGGCCAGGTCGCGAGGCAGCTCGATCGCGCGCAATTCCGTGGTGCCGCCCTGCTGGCGGGCGTAGCGATAGTCGGTCACGTCGCTGAGGATCTCGGTCGCATGGACGACATCGCCGATGACGTGAACCCGCACGTCGTTGCCCGGCACCAGCGCCTGGAACTGCACCGGGCACCAGCCGATCGTGCCGAGCCGGGGGACATCGGCCTCATTCAGCTGCCTGACGATGGAGCGCACGCCGCTCATCGACTTGTAGATGATCGAGCCGTGCAGCCGACGGAACGCCAGCACCTCGGCCGGATCGGTGGTGATCAGAGTTTCGGGCACGCTCAATCCATGGCTGGCAATCAGTTGCGCCTGGTACGGCTTCGAGCTGTTGGAGCCCTGCGGGTCGGAACGGTTGACGACCCGCGCATCCGCCACTTCGATCCAGCGGTAAAGCGCGTCGTGCAGCGCGCGCGAATGCCGCCGCGCTGGGGAGCCTTCGGGCTCGTTCTCCAGTTCCGGCAGGATGCGGTCATCCATCAGCCGAAAATAGATCGCCGCAAACGCAGCTATGTCGAAAATCTCGCCATGCAGTTCAAGCGTGCCGCTGACCCCGTCGGTCCCGATCTCGAAGGCGAACGCGCAGCCGGCGCAGCGGCGCTGGTCGAACAGCCGGTAGGGCGCGCCAAGCTCGTCCAGCGCATCGGTCAGCATGGCCACCGGCCGCTCGCTCGGGATGCCGCCGAGCAGGATCATGGCGCCAGCGCCGCCGCCAACGCATCGGTCAGTGCCTCGCCGCCGCGCATCAGGTCCGGCGTCACCGAAGCCGCGATCATGCGCCAGGTTCCGCCGATGTCCGGCGCGAAGTTGATCCCCAGCAGCGGGCATTCGGCCAAATTTGACAAACGCAGGCAGGCGCCGCGGTGGATAGCCACCAGCGCCGCCGGTCCGATCACGGCGTCTCCGACCACGAACACGGTGGCCGCCGCCGGATCGCTGGGCTTCTGCCAATAGGTGGCCGGATCGTCCTCGCTGGTCTGGCGGAACCGGCGCACCGGCAGGCCGGCGCGCACGCCAAGCGCGATCCAGGCAGAAGGATGGCGGAGGTTGCCACAAAGCCCCTGCGGCGTCGGCGGGTTGAGCTTGGGGCCAGCGAGCGCGTGCAGCCAGCTCAGGTAGAACGCGACCATTTCCTGCACCGCGTAGTCGCGGTCGGCACCACCGATGGTAGCCAACCAGGCCTGCGGCAGGAAGGCGAGCCGGTTTAGCACGCCGTGCACCTGGTCGCCTCGCAGGTCATGGCCGTCGAGGCGCAACGTGGTTTCGACACCGGCAGCGCCGATCGTATGGCGCCAGCCGCGAACGCCGGCGAGTTCGCGGCCGGTCAACAACCGGAGCGACAGACCGCGCCTTCGCAGCGCGTCCGCCGCCCACAGTGCCGCGACATCGGTCTCGTCGCACAGCACCAGTATCATCCGGGTCTGGCTCAGCCGCTGGTCTTTTTCGCTCCGGCTTCGCCAGCTAGCGCGCCGCGGCTGAGATCGGGACGTTGCTCGGTGGTGATGAAATGCTGCATCGACGCCATGCCTTGCTCCAGGGCCGCGAGGCGCTGCTCGATCGGATCGCCCGGCAAGGTCGGATTACCCTCGACGATATCCTTGGGGTTGCCCTCGAAGATCACCTTCTCGGGGATCTCCGATTTAAAGTGGAGCTTCTCGATCTCCTTGTGCTCGTGCTTCTCCGGTTTCTCCTTGTGCTCGAATTTCTCGGGTTTTTCCTTGTGCTCGTGCTTTTCGGGCTTTTCCTTGTGCTCGAATTTCTCGGGTTTCTCCTTATGCTCGAATTTCTCGGGTTTTTCCTTGTGCTCGATTTTCTCGAATTTTTCGTTCTTGAACAGCTTCTCCTGAAACTGCTGTTTCTGCAGCTTGACATTCGGGTCGTCGGACATGCGATCTCTCCCCAATTTTGTTTTAAGGTCCAGGACGGAAAGCGGCTCCGACATACAGTAATTCTAGTTTATTTCGCAACGGATTTGTGCAATCGCAACTAAACGTGACATTGGGATCGTGAAACCTTTGGCGAAAGGGATAAATTCATACCCTCCTCTCGCACCAAACGTCTAAGTTTGCCGGCTTGGGCCTGTGGCTGCTGGCTTAAGCATGGTGTGCGCTTGAAGTATCAATGCCGCGGACAGCGACTCGTCCTGCGCGTCCATGTCGACAACATGTTTTGGTGGAAATAAGATTTCCCTTTAACCTGGGTAGTCATTTCGCGCGTCGAATGCTTGGCGGTTGGTTCAATCGACTTTGGGCGACTTCAGGCCAAACGACATGCCAGCTGGTCGCGGCTGTCGGCGATGCCGTGGCATCACGTCCCGATGGACGTAGGCGGCAAAGAGATTATCAACATGATAATATAATGTATTGGAAATGAAATAAAGATTTCATCGTTCATAATGATCATTAATTAACAGGCGATCACACAAATGTTGCCGCCGTCAAAACCGTGGTCAATCTTGTTTTGCTCCAACCCTGCTCCAGTTCTAGTCCACCAGTGTCACTGGTGCCTCAGCGTCAATTTTATGACGTTGATGAAAAATTCAAGGATGACAATATGTCCGACACCCAACTCGATATCGTCGACACCGCTGTAAAGGCGGGATCGTTCACAACCCTGGTCGCGGCGGTCCAGGCGGCGGGCCTGGTCGAAACCCTCAAGGGCCCGGGTCCCTTCACGGTATTCGCCCCCACCGATGAGGCCTTCAAGAAGCTTCCAGCCGGCACCGTCGAGACGCTGCTGAAGCCCGAGAACAAGGCGAAGCTGGCATCCATCCTGACCTATCACGTGGTTCCCGGGAAGGTCACCTCGTCCGACATCAGCGGCAAGGCGATGAAGGCGAAGTCGGTCCAGGGTTCGGAAATCTCGATTGACGCGACTAACGGCGTCATGGTCGATGCAGCGCATGTCGTTACACCTGACATCATGACGTCGAACGGCGTCATCCATGTCATCGATGCGGTGATCATGCCGGCCGCCTAATTCAAGTAGCGTTGGTCGCCGAGGCAGTCACGGGCGGATGTGCATCGCACGTCGCCCGTGGCTACCCGGAGCTCAAGCGGGCGACCTCCTACAATTCGACCTGCGTTCCCAGCTCGACAACCCGCTTCGGCGGAATCTGGAAATAATCCGACGCGCCGACAGCGTTGCGCGTCATAAAGGCATAAAGCTTCTCGCGCCACACCGAAAACTCCGGATGCATCGTCGGCACCGGCGTTTCGCGGCCGAGGAAGAACGACGTCGAGTCGATGTCGATGGGAAACTCCGCCCGGTGCGCCTCCAGCGCCGCCGGCACCGCCGGCGCGTCGGCAAAGCCGAAATGCAGCGTCATCTCCGAAAATCCCTTGTCGAGCGCCTCCACCTTCATGCGTTCGCTGTCAGGCACGTAGGGCACCCGCTCGGTGATCACCGTCAGCAGCACGATGCGCTCGTGCAGCACCTTGTTGTGCCGAAGGTTGTCGATCAGCGCGTAGGGCACCGTCTCCCGCCGGGCGGCGAGGTAGACGGCGGTGCCTTTGACGCGCGGCATCGTCGAGGGGTCCAGTCCGGCAATGAATTCTCGAAGTTGCGGATTGTTCTCGCCGGTTCGCGTCAGCACGATCTGGCGGCCGCGGCGCCAGGTTGCCATCAGGGTAAAGACAACCGCGCCGATGACCAGCGGAAACCAGCCGCCCTCCGGTATCTTGACCAGGTTGGCGCCCAGA
>JANXRT010000356.1 GCA_025356735.1 Acetobacteraceae bacterium
TGCCGGCCGACGTGCTGCTGCCGTTCTTCGGCTTGTCGATGGATCTGGGACCGATCGCCGAGTGGGGCGTCGCGTTGGAGCGCGGCCACGTCCGGGTCGATCCGGCCAGCTGCGTCACCAGCATTCCCGGCATCTTCGCCATCGGCGATGTCGCGAGCTATGCCGGCAAGCTCAAGCTGATTTTGCAGGGATTTTCCGAGGCCGCGATGGCGGCGCATGCCATCCACCCGATCGCGCGTCCGGGTGAGGCTCTGCATTTCGAGTACTCTACCACCAAGGGAGTGCAGCAAGGCCAAGGCTCTGCCCTGGACCCGCTAAGGGCAAGCCCTTAGAACCCATCCCTAGAAGGGACGCATCATGACCCCGGCCACACGCCAGATCGCCTTCATCAACGCGGCGCACCTGATCACGCACTACTCGCTGCTCATCCTGCCGACCGCGGTGCTGACGATGGCGGTCCCGGGCGGGCTGTTCGGCGGCGATTACGGCCCGATCCTGCAACTGGCGACCGGCGGCTTCGTACTCTATGGCCTACTGTCGCTGCCGCAGGGCTGGCTGGCGCAGAAGCTTGGCCGCAAGACGCTGATGACCGCGTTCTACCTCGGCGCCGGGCTTTCGCTGGTCGCGGCCGGGCTCGCGAACACCCCGTTCGCGCTGATGCTCGGCCTGGCCTCGGTCGGCGTGTTCGCCTCGATCTACCATCCGATCGGCACTGCGATGCTGGTCGAGGCGGCCGGCGACCGCGTCGGCCGCACGATCGGGTTGAACGGCGTGTTCGGCAACCTGGGCGTCGCCACGGCGCCGATGATCACCGGGTTCCTGGCGGTGCAGGGCGGCTGGCGCTGGGCGTTCATCCTGCCCGGCGTGGTCTGCGCGACACTCGGGCTGTTCTGGATGCGGCTGCCGGTGGCCGGCCACGGCGCGCGCCGGTCCGGCGCCGCGTTCCCGACAATCCCACCGGCCCTAGTGCGCCGCGCCATGGTGATCCTGCTGTTGATCGCCGCGGTTTCGGGATTGGTATTCAACGCCTTTACCCTGCTGCTGCCAAAACTGATGGCCGAGCGGCTGGCCGGCAGCCCGTCGCTTGTTCCACTGGCCGGCTTGGCCGCCTTCGCCGCCACCCTGTGCGGCGCGCTGACGCAGCTGACGGTCGGCCGGCTGCTCGACCGCAACACGCTCAAGCGCATGTTCCTGCCGCTGGCGCTGATCCTGGCGCCGGCCCTGTTCTGCCTGTCCTATGTCCAGGGCTGGATGGTGGTGCCGCTGGCCGGCTTCGTGTCGGCGGCGCTGTTCGGCCAGGTGACGGTCAACGAGACCATGACCGCACGCTACATCTCGCCCGAGCTGCGGGCACGGATGTATTCGATCCGGTTCTTTGTCGGCTTCCTGGGTGCGGCGGTCGCCGCACCTTTGATCGGGATGCTGTACGAACGCACCGGCAACCTCACCACCGTCACGCTGGTGCTGGCGGCGTTCGCGCTGATTACGCTCGCCTGCGCGCTGTTCTTCCCGGATCGGCGCGAGGAGCTGTCGCCCGAGTTGTGGCACGAAGCATCCAGGCCACCGGTCAGCGGAATCCAGGTTGCGGCCGAATAGGTGGACGCGGTGAACCGCAGGTCATTGCTCGCCGCATTGCCGTTGCTGCTGGCCGGCAACGCGGTCGCGGCGACGTTGGCGCCGACAGCGCAGGACCGCGCGACGATCGCGGCGGTAGAAGCCTACCTCAACGGCCTCAAGCGGCTGAAGGCGCGGTTCCTCCAGGTGGCGCCCAACGGAGCCATTTCCGGCGGCACCATGTGGCTCGACCGTCCAGGCAAAATGCGTTTCGACTACGACCCGCCGGCGCCGTTCCTGCTGGTCGCCAACTACGGCATCTTATTATACCGCGACAGGCAGCTCGATCAGACCAGCAACATCCCGCTGTCCCAGACCCCCCTCGGCATATTGCTAAGCGATCGCATGAAGCTGTCCGGCGACGTAGAGGTAATCGGCATAGACCGGCTGCCCGGCGAGGTGGTGGTCAGGATGCAGCGCACCGGCAGCCCCGGCGACGGCAGCCTTGCATTGAGCTTCGTCGACAAGCCGCTGACCCTGCGGCAATGGACCGTGACCGACCCGCAGCGCCAGGAAACCCGCGTGACGCTGCTGAACCCGGAAGCCGGCGGCAGCTTCGATGCCAAATTGTTCGAATTCAAGCCACCAGCGGGCGCCTTTGGCGGCGCCAATGGCTGAAATTCCGCCAGTTCATACAAATTGACTTCTTTTTGACCTGAAACGGCGCATACTGCGAAACAGGTCATCGAGCGAATCAGGATAGATGAAGCCTCTCGTCGGCATCAGCTGCTGCTCCAAGCAATTCGGCATCTTTGGCATGCTGAACCACGCTGCATCCGACACCTACATCCGCGCGACCGATCAGGTCGTCGGCGCGGTGCCGATCCTGATCCCGGCCAATGGCGACAAGGCCGATGTCGAGACGCTGGTCTCGCGCATCGACGGGCTGATCCTGACCGGAAGCCGGTCCAACGTGCAGCCGACGCAGTATGGCGGGCCGCCGCATGCCGAGGGCACGCATGAGGATCCGGCACGCGACGCCGTGACGCTGGCGCTGATCCGGGCGGCCATCCTTCGAGGCGTGCCGATTCTGGCGATCTGCCGCGGCCTGCAGGAATTCAACGTCGCCTTGGGCGGCAGCCTGCACCAGCGGTTGCAGGATCTGCCGGACCGGATGGATCATTCGGCGCCGATGCAGCCCTCGTCGGCGGTGCGTATCGGCAAGGCGCATTCGGTGCGGCTAAGCCAGGGCGGCTGGCTGCACCGGCTGGCCGGCAGCCTGGAAATCCCGGTGAACTCGCTGCACAACCAGGGCATCGATCGCCTGGCGCCGGGGCTGGTCGCCGAGGGCGTAGCGCCGGACGGCACCATCGAGGCGGTGCGCGCGGTCAACAGCCCTGCCTTCGCCTGCGGCGTGCAGTGGCACCCCGAATACGATTTCGCCGATGACAGCGTGTCCTGGCGCATCTTCGAGACGTTTGGCGATGCGGTGCGTGATCGGGTTGCCGGCAACCGTATGGCCGACGTTGCGGATTAGCCTCGCTTTTCCCAAGCGAACGTCAGTTCGTGGCGGTTATGAAACAGGTGCAACAGCCGCCCGCCGGGAATGGCTGCAAAAGCTTCGGCGCTGGCGTGGTCGGTGTCACCTTGGAACTTGATCGTGCAGACGATGCGCTGCGCACAATTGGCCTCGATCCAGCGCATGACGAGGGCGAATAGCCGTGCCGGGTAGGCGATCACGTCGCTGAACAGCCAGTCCACCGGCGCCGGCTCATAGCCGAAGGCGCTTTCCTGGCGGGTCGTCACGTTCGGGCGTGCCTCGACGCGGGGATCGAGGGGTGCACGGTCGATTGCGGTGACAGTGGCGCCGAGTTCGGCCAGCACCCAGGTCCAGCCGCCGGGCGCGGCGCCGAGGTCGAGGCAGGTTTCGCCGGCTTTCGGATACCAGCCGAGCACCGTCAGCGCCTCCCACAATTTGAGGTATGCGCGGCTTGGCGGCCCGATATGGTCCTCCTCGAACCGGCACTCGCCATTGGCGAAGACACTGGTCTTGGTCGGGCTGGCGAGCAGCGTATCAGGAGCGAGCAGCGTCCAGGCGCCGAGATGCCCGGTCGGCGTCGGTTCGGGAAACACCAGCGGCCGGAATTTCAGCGGCGGCAGGCGCTCTGTGATCAACGCGGCGCGCCTGAAGTTTTCAATGCTGTAACCGGACCAGTTGCGCTGGATCATGCGCAACTGGTCGGCCGCCGTTTTCACGGAAACGGCCGGCAGTAGGCGCGGATCGGTCCAGACATCCAGCGCCCACGCCGCCTGGACAGGCGGGTCTTCCGACAGTGCCAGCCTGCCGTGCCACGTCGAAATGGCGATGCCGCGGCGCTCCAGCTCCTCCGCCAGGACCGCTTCGAAGCCCTCCGCGGACAGGTAGGCCGAGCGGATTCCTGAAAAATCAGCGGTCACGGATGGCGGCGACTCCCAGCGCGATCCAGCCGGCCATCAGCAACGTTCCGCCGACCGGTGCGACGCTCCCGAGCCGGATGCCGGCCAAGGCGAGGAGAAAAACAGCGCCGCAGAACAGGATCATGCCGCCCAAGAAAAGCCCGCCGGCGCACTGCACCGCGATCCCCCCACCCGACCGCGCCCACAACCCGACGCCGAACAGGGCGAGCGCGTGCCACATCGCCATTTCGGTCGCGGTGCGCAGCAAGGCGAGCGCCGCAGCGTCCAACCCCGCATGGGCCGACAACGCGGCCATCGCGACTGCGACCAGCCCGGCCAGCGCTGCGGCGGCGATCCAAAGCCGAAACAAGGAATTGCGCATGGCCGGCAATCTAATGCCGCGCCAGCGGTTTCACCATCGCGCCACCCCCGATACACTGCCGCGATGCCACGCGGAGACCTGTTTCCCGAGATCGGACCGTTCGAGACCGGCTTCCTGCCGCTCCCGGCCGGCCACGTGATGTATTTCGAGCAATCGGGCAATCCGCGCGGGCGGCCGGTGCTGTTCCTGCATGGCGGGCCCGGCGCCGGTGCCGGCACCGTGCATCGCCGGTTCTTCGATCCCGCCCACTGGCGCGTGGTGATCTTCGACCAGCGCGGCGCCGGACGTTCCCGCCCGCTCGGCAGCCTGGCCGACAACACCACGCCCGACCTGGTCAATGACATCGAGACGCTGCGACGCCATCTTGGCATCGGGCGCTGGCTGCTGTTCGGCGGCTCCTGGGGCTCCACCCTGGCACTTGCCTACGCCCAGGCACACCCGCAAACAGTCACGGGCGCGGTCCTGCGCGGCATCTTCCTTGGCCGCCGGCACGAGGTCGACTGGTTCCTCAACGGCGTCGCCAACGTGTTTCCCGAGGCCCACGCCGCCTTCGTGGGCTTCCTGCCGGACACCGAACGAAACGACCTGCTCGGCAGCTATCTGCGCCGGCTGAACAACCCCGATCCCGCCATCCACATGCCGGCGGCACGCGCCTGGTCGATCTACGAGGGCTCGTGCAGCACCCTTCTGCCCAGCCCCGACACGGTCGCCTCGTTCGCGCAGGACCGCACGGCGCTCGGCCTTGCCCGGATCGAGGCGCATTTCTTCGCCCACGACCTGTTCCTGCCGCCCGGCGGGCTGCTCGCCGGCATGGACCGCATCGCCCACCTTCCCGCCGACATCATCCAGGGCCGCTACGACATGGTCTGCCCGGCACGTTCCGCCTTCGACCTTGCCGCCGCCTGGCCCAACGCCCGGCTGACCGTGGTGCCGGACGCCGGCCACTCGGCGCTGGAGCCCGGCATTCGGCGCGTGCTGGTGGCCGCGGTGGACCGATTCCGAAACATTGTCTGAGGATGGTAGAATGCGCGTTGCGGTGATCGGGCTTGGCTCGATGGGCATGGGAGCGGCGCTGAACCTGGTCGCCAAGGGCCACCCGGTGTTCGGCGTCGAGCCGCGCCAATCCGTGCGCGATGACTTCGTCGCGGCCGGCGGCCAGGCGGCATCCAGCGCCGCCGAAATCCCGGGCGACACCGAGGCCGTCATCGTGTTCGTGGTCAACGCCGCCCAGGCCGAGGACGTGCTGTTCGGCCCGGCCGGGTGCGCGGCCCGGCTGCAACCCGGCACCGTCATCCTGATGTGCACCACCGTCGCCCCGGAAGCCGCCCGAGCGCTCGACCGGAAAGTCACCGAAGCCGGCCTAATGATGCTCGATGCCCCGGTGTCGGGTGGCATGGTCGGCGCCCGCGACGGCGCCATGACCGTAATGGGCGCCGGCAGCGAAGCCGCGTTCGAGCGCGCCGCCCCGGTCCTCGATGCCATCGCCACCAAGATCTGGCGCCTCGGCGATGCGGCTGGCATCGGCAGCACCGTGAAGATGGTCAACCAGCTGCTCGCTGGCGTCCACATCGCCGTCGCCGCCGAGGCCATGGCGCTCGGCATCCGCGCCGGCGCCGACCCGCAGACCCTGTTCGACGTCATCTCCGGCTCGGCGGGAAATTCCTGGATGTGGCAAAACCGGATGCCGCACATCCTCGCCAACGACGACACGCCGCTGTCTGCGGTCAACATCTTCGTCAAGGACCTCGGCATCGTGCTGGACCAGGCCCGCGCGCTGACCTTCCCGCTGCCGATGGCCTCGGCCGCGCACCAGCTTTTTCTCGGCGCCGCCGCGAACGGGCAGGGGGCCAAGGACGATGCCTTCGTTATTCGCGTTTGGCAGGCGATTGCCGGGATCAGGCTGCCAGGGGAAGAGGGTTAGAAGGCCAGGGCTCTGCCCTCGAC
>JANXRT010000379.1 GCA_025356735.1 Acetobacteraceae bacterium
GCCGCGAACATCGCCTTCGGCCTTAAGGTGCGCCTGCCATCGCAGCTGTCGGACGGGCAGCGGCAGCGAGTGGCGCTGGCCCGCACCCTAGCCGTGCAGCCGCGCATTCTTTTAATGGACGAGCCGTTCGGTGCGCTGGACCGTCAGGTCCGCGACGAGCTGCGGATCGAGTTGCGCCGCATCCACGATACCCTGGACACAACCACGATATTCGTCACGCATGACGAGCACGAGGCGACAGCGCTCGCCGACCGCACCGTGGTGCTGGATCGCGGGCGTATCCTTGGCACGCCTCCGTTTGTTGAACCGCACCGTCAGCGGGCGATGCCGACAGCGCCAAAATTATGCAGATCAAGGTTTTGAGTCGCTCCGGGTTTGCCGGAGGCTCCAACCCTGGAGAGGATGAAGTGAGGAACAAGCCAACGAGATGCTGCGTAGGGCTCGGCATATCTGCCCAGGCGGAGCAGCGCGGGCTGGACGGAGACAGCGGCCTCATCATGACCGTAACGGTATCAGGGTTGCGTGCAAACAACCAACCACAATGGGCATGGCCACTGCACAAGCGCCTCCCACTTCAAAGCCGGCAGTCACGCCGAGATTGCCATGGGCCGGGCCGCCGTGTGGACGGTCAGGGCCAGGCCGGTGAACCCCGCGCCGGCGAACAGCACACCGTGCCAGCCTGACAGAAACCAGGCGAGGCTGCCGCAACCCGAACCGACAGCGCCGCCCAGGAAGATACCGGCGACGAACACGGCGTTGAGCTGGCTCTGCGCGGCCGGGTCAAGGGCGAACACGGCGGATTGGTTACCGACCAGCGAGACCTGCACCCCGGCATCGAGCAGGATCACGCCCAGCACCAGCCCGGCCAGGCCCGGCACCACCCCCGCGGCCAGCCAGCCGAACAAGATCAGGAGCACGCCCACGCTGGTAACGGACCAGGCCCCGCGGCGATCCGCCATCCTACCGGCAAGCGGTGCGATCAGAACGCCCGCCAGCCCCAGCAATCCGAACATCCCGGCCGCCGCCGGACCCAGATGGAAGGGAGCCAGCTGCAGGTGGAGCGCGAGTGTGGACCAGAATGCGCTGAACCCGGCGAACACCAAGCCCTGCACCAAAGCTGCCCGGCGCAACACGCCATGCCGTCTCGCAAGCGTCAGCACGTTTGACAGCAGGCTCGCATAGCCTGGCTGCAACGCGGGCCGTTGCGCCGGCAGCCCGAACCAGGTCGCCGCCAGCAGCGCGGCTGCCAAGGCCGCGCCGAGGCCATACATCGCCCGCCAGCCAAAGTGCTCGGCGACGAGGCCGGAAAGGGTGCGGGCAAACAGGATCCCAGCAAGAAGCCCGCTCAGCACCTGTCCAACCCGGCGTCCCGCCGTGCCCGGAGCCGCCAGGGTCGCTGCCAGCGGCACGGCCTGCTGCGCCAGCGTTGCGGCGACGCCGATTGCCAGCGACGCGGCGATAAGCCAGGGCAGGGTCGGCGCGGCAGAAGCAACGAGCAGCGCCAGGATCAGGCAGGCCGACAAGGCAAGGATGACTTGGCGCCGGTCGAACATGTCGCCCAGCGGCACGAGGAACACGATGCCCAGCATGTAGCCGATCTGCGCCGCGGTCGAAACCTGCGCGACGGCCGCGCCGTGCACGCCGAACTCTGCCGCGAGCAGCCCGACCATCGGCTGCGCATAACAGAGATTGACGGCTCCCAGACCGGCCGTGACGGCTAGCAGGATGGTCAGGCCCGCGCCGGCAGGAGTGCCTTTCACGGTGGAGCTTGCGGCGCGGCGCTTCGTTTCATCGGGTTCCATCATTGGACGGGCTTCCACAGGCGAGCCACGAAGCCGCGTGCGTCGAGCGCCTCGGCCGGCTCGCCCGCGACGGCGTCCACGCCCCGGCACCGCCACCGGTAGACCGTGTCATGGCCGGTCACGTATGCCGGGATCGACTCCGCATCCGGATGCTCGCTGCAGTACTGCCCGGCCGGGGCGAGGGACCGGGCCGTGTCCGCCTTGCCGCAGTTCAGGTTAGCGCCCACGGCGCAGACCAGGACGGTGCCGCCAGCACATCGGAACCGGGTCGTGCGCTGCACGACGCTGCCGGGAGCTTCCAGCCCGAGCGCGCGCTGGGCGGCCGGGACCAGTGAGGCGGGGACAGGCCGGGATACGTCATCGGTAGCCACCTGCCGGCAGTGCTGGGCGGGGGTTTCGGCTGCGTGCCCGGCGGCGGCGAGCGGCAGGCCCGCGAGCAGCGGGAGCACCATGCAGCGTGCGAGCCTCATGATGTTCCTCCGGCTGGGGGTGCGTCGGGACGGCGAGGGCGGGATCAGACGCATCCTTCGTCCAGCGTCGCCCGGACGAACGCGCCGACTTGCGCTAGCGCGCGGCGTCCCGGCTCCAGCTGGGGGAAGAACAGGTGCCAGGCATGGATCATCCCCGGCCAGACCTGCAGCGTCACCCGTACTTCCATGGCCCCTGCGGCAGCAGCCAGGCGCACCGCGTCGTCAAGCAGCGTTTCGGCCGAACCGACCTGGATCAGCATCGGCGGCAGGCCCCGCAGGTTCGCATGCAGCGGCGAGGCGAGCGGCAGGCGCGGGTCGGCGGCGCCCAGATACATGGCCGCGAGTTCGGCCAGGTAAGGCTTCGAGATCAACGGGTCCACGTCCGCCTTTGTCGCCATGGTGGCGCCGGCATTCTCCAGATCCAACCAAGGCGAGCTGAGCCAGGCGCAGGACGGCAACGGCTCGCCCGAGTCGCGCAAGGTTACCAGGGCGGCAACGGCAAGGCCGCCGCCGGCACTTTCCCCGGCCAAGGCGATGTTCTCCGCCGCGAAGCCCTGTGCCAGCAGCCAGCGGTAACCGGCCACCGCGTCCGTCAGCGCCGCGGGGAAGGGATGCTCGGGGGCTAGGCGGTAGCCAAGGGCCAGCGTGTAGGCCGCGGCCTCCCGCCCGGCCTGGGCGACCATGTGGCGGTGGCTGCGGATGGAGCCGGACACGTAGCCGCCGCCGTGCAGAAAAAGAATGACGCGCCCCGGGTCGGCGGCTTGTGTGCGGGTCCATTCCGCCGGGACGCCGCCGGCGTCAACCGGCTCCACCTGCACATCGGGCGGTAGGGAATACTGGGCGCCCAACCCATCGAGGCGCACGCGACGCTCGGCCAAGCTGGCCGAGCGCGGGCGCTCCTTCAGCATGCGACGGATCTCGTCGATCTCCGCGTCTGCCATCGCCTTCTCCCGTCCCTCGGCATGGTGGCGTTCCCAGCCCATGACCTGCAAGCCCCGAACCTGCCAGCCGCCGTCGAAAAGCAAGCGGCTGACCCCGCTCGCGATGCGGCCAGTCGATGACATTCTGGCAGCCTGCCTTTCGGATCGCCACAGCACGGAGTTGGGCATCGTCAACGTAGGGGCGGGGAACCGGCCACACCAACGCGACCAGAACGTGGATCGTTTTCCAAGGCCATGGATGAGATAAGCCGTGCATGCACATGACGCAGCCCATGTTCAAAACCTCGCGCCTGCTGTTCTGCCCGTCCGCCAACGTGTCCCAGCGCAGCCGCACGCGCATGCCGGTGGCGAGGTCCTCGTTTTCGACGTTCATGATGTTGCTTACCAGGCGCACGTCCCCGGCCTGATTCAGCAGCACGACGGCGATGTTGTAGGGAGCCTGGCCGCGCAGCGCAGGGTGCGTCGGGTGGGCGGCTATGGTGTAGCTGAACACCGTGCCGGTTCTGGGCACCGGCGCCCATTCATGGCTAGGCGACCGGCACGCGGCACAGACCAGCCCCGGCGGGTGGCGGAAGGTGGCGCAATCGGAACAACGCTGGATGCGCAGCTCGCGTCGCCGCCAGGCTGCCCAGAACGGGGCGTCATCCGGGCCGGGCATTGGAACCGGCATGGCGTCGGGCAGATAGCTCATGGCGCCGGCATACCATGTGCAACTATTACATATGCGATTTCTAAATGTGCGGTTTCTAATCGTGCAACCACGAATTCAATTTAAACTGATCGGACCTGTTGCATCCTGCCGCATGAACCGACGTTGAGCCGCAACCCTGAAGGAGTGGAACATGAGCGGATCGAATGCAACGATGGAGGTTTATCTGACCGGCCTGCGCAACCAGCATGCCGTCGAGACCCAGGCTATCGGGACGGTTAAGAACGAATTGAGCCGGATGGAGCCCTATCCTGAGCTGCACGCGCGGATGCAGCACGAGATGGAGCAATCGACCGAGCAGGCGGCAAGATTGGACCGGCTGCTAGAGAAGCATGGCACCAGCAAGTCGGTGGCCAAGGAAATGGTCACCGGCGCGGTCGCGACAGTGGCCGGCTTCGCCCATTCCGGAGCCGACGACGAGGTGCTGAAGAACATCCTCGCGGCAATCGGCTTCAAGGCCTACGAGATCAGCTCCTACAAGGTGCTGATCACCCTGGCTGAGGCCGCGGGTGCCGCAGAAGATACATCCGTGCTTGAACAGTCGATGAAGGAGGAGCAGGAGATGGGCGACTGGCTCGGCAGCCACCTGCCTGATTTCGTGCACGCCTACCTTCAGCAACGCGCCAAGTAACGGCTTCGGGCGGGTCGGGACCAACATGTTCCACGCCTTCCTGGCCGGGCACGGCCCACCCGCTTGCAACGCCGTTGCTGGATCAGCCCCTCGTCGGCCTGGCGCTGCGCCACGCATGCC
>JANXRT010000398.1 GCA_025356735.1 Acetobacteraceae bacterium
CATGCGGAAACAGCGGGCGGATCGGGCGATCGATCAGGCGGCTGGTCAGCACTTCCTTCTCGGTCGGGCGCCCTTCACGCTTGAAGAAGCCGCCGGGGATCTTGCCGGCCGCGAACGTCTTTTCCTGGTAGTTGACCGTGAGCGGGAAGAAATCCTGCCCCGGCTTGGCCGAGCGCACGCCAACGGCCGTGCACAGCACGATCGTCTCGCCGTAGCTGATCATCACCGCGCCGTCGGCCTGGCGGGCGATCTTGCCGGTCTCGAGCACGAGGGTGCGACCGCCCCATTCGATTTCCTTGCGGAAGTAATTGAACATTCGTTGTTTTTCCAGTGTCTGCGCCATTCGGGCGAACAACCCGGCGAACGATCCGTCCCTGGGAAACGGCGCCTCGGGCGGCATGGAGGCGGTCCTGCATCGTGCAAGCCGCGGCCACGTGGCCGGAAACGCCGTCATGGTTCCCGAGCGTGGGTTTGCCGGACCGGCGATAGGTTTGGTCCGCCGCATGTGCGGCGCGTTGGCCCCGAGCCACAATGGCCACGGGGATAGCATCCGGCGAACGCCTCAGGCGCTCACCGGCGGGCTAGCCTAGCGACGCAGGCCGAGGCGGCCAATCAGCGTCTCGTAGCGGGTCTTGTTCTTGTCCTTCAGATAGTCCAGCAACCGGCGCCGCCGGCCGACCAGCATCAGCAGGCCACGGCGGCTATGGAAATCCTTGGCATGGATTTTCAGGTGGTCGGTAAGATAGGTGATGCGCTCGGTAATCAGGGCAACCTGGACTTCTGGGCTGCCGGTATCGTTGGCGGCGGTCTGATAGTCGCCGATGATCGCCGTGCGGCGCTCGGGGGTCGTCGACATCGGAATACTCCGTTGCTGGGGTTCAAGAAGCGCGCGGGACCTTTCGGGATTTATCCCTAAAGCATCCGTTCGGGCTTCAACCAGCCATCGGCCAGTCGACAAAGCCCGATCACGCGGCCCCCCGCCATTGCACGCGCCAAGCCCCCTGCGGGATTGGCGGTATCCGGAATGCGGCCCATCAGTTGAACCAGGCTGATCGCCTGGCCGTGCGACAGATCGCCGGCTTCCGTTTCGGTCAAGGCCAGCGCCGGGATGTCGGCCAGCGCGGTCGCGACCGGAAGCAGGAAGTCCGGGGAAGCCGGCGGGGTATCCTCCCCCCGCACCGGTTTGTCCAGCGAAATCGCTTCGAGCGTGTAGGCGTCGGCCTCGGTGAACGGCCCAACCCGCAACCGGCGCAGCGCCGCAACGTGCCCCAGCGTGCCGCAGGCGGCCGCCAGGTCGCGCGCCAGGCTGCGCATATAGACGCCCTTGCCCGACTGGACCTCAAAGATCGCGGTGTCGGCGTCGGGCCGCTCGACCAGCTGGAACCGGTCCACCCGCGCCGGCCGCGGCTCCAGCACCGGCGCCCTGCCCTCGCGCGCCATGTCGTAGGCCCGCTCGCCGGCAACCTTGATCGCCGAATAGATCGGCGGGATTTGCAGGATGTCGCCGACGAAGGCTGGCAGGGCCGCGGCGATCGCCGCATCGGTCGGGCGCACGTCAGACAGGGCCAAGGTCTTACCATCGGCATCGTCGGTATCGCGTGCATCGCCCAGCCGCAGCGTGAAGCGATACAGCTTGGTGCCGTCCATGACATAGGGCACGGTCTTGGTGGCGGCCCCGAAGGCGACCGGCAGCACGCCGGTCGCCAACGGATCGAGCGTTCCGCCATGCCCCGCCTTCTGCGCGTCAAAGCCGCGGCGCACGCGGTTGACGACATCGGTGCTGGTCATCCCCGCCGGCTTGTCGATGATCAGCCAGCCATCCAGTGGCAGGCCGCGTGGGCGTTTGTTCTGGCGCGGCATTGAAAATCCAAACAACAAGAAGGCCAAGGGCTCTGCCCCTGGACCCCGCTAAGGGCGGAGCCCTTAGAACCCACCACTTAAGTATTGCGCACCGGGGCGCTACCCCGGCGGGGTCAGGGGCAGAGCCCCAGCCTTAAGCTTCCTTAACCGGCCCCAAATCTCGAGCAACCTCCGGCTGGTGCATCAGCGCATCGATCTTCATCGCATACTCCAGCGCCGTATCCGGCTGAAACGACAGCGCAGGGATCGAGCGCATCTTCAGCATCGGCGCCATCCGGCTGCGCAGATAAGGCGCCGCCCGCTTCAGACCAGGCAGCAGCTTATCCACATCCGTCCGCCCCAGCCGCGCCACGAACGCAGTTGCGTTTTTCATGTCGGGGCTGATGCGTACCTCCGTCACCGTCAGCTTGGCGTCCGCCAGATCCGGATCGCGGAACGTTTCGCGCGTCAGGATGGTGGACAGCACGTGGCGGATT
>JANXRT010000401.1 GCA_025356735.1 Acetobacteraceae bacterium
GGTCCGGAAGATGTAGTTGGCCTTGTGGTCGGGGGCCAGGAACTGGCGCGTGATCACCGTGCCGGTGGCGACGTTGTTGATCACCGGGATCTCGGCCTCCTGGTAGAAGCGCTGCGAGGCCAAAGCGACGCCGGTGTTGATGAAGCCGAGGGTCGCGATCACCTGCTCCTTGTTGATCAGCTCCTGCGCGACCTGCACGCCGACCTCGTTGCGGGCTTCCTCGTCGCGCTCGACCAGCTCGATCGGCTTGCCAAGTACGCCGCCATTCTTATTGATTTCGGCGACCGCGAGCTTGACGCCGTCGCGCATCGACACGCCCATCGAGGCGGAGCCGCCGGTGAACGGCCCGGACAAGCCGATCTTAATGGTGGATTGGGCGGAGGCGGTGCCCGCAAGCGCGGTGCTGGCGACGAGCGCCAGGAGCAAGGTTCCGGCTCGCATTACGTTTCCCCTTGATCGGCGAGTGCCGAACACACAGCTGGTTCATGACCTATTCAGGCCGATTCAGACGACCCTGCCGTCACGATAGACAGGGAAAGATGAACTTCGACTGCGGCAAGGAGTTCCTACAGGCTTGGCAGTATGTGACTTCGTGCCCGTAGGAGAGTTTTTGATCGAGAACGAGGTCAAATACGTGCTTGGAGCCGATGCCGGCTTGGAAACGGCGTTGTCGCGGCTGGGCGTGCCGCAGCGCATTGAGCAGGGCTATCTTGATTACCGTGCCCGCATCCGGCGGATTGACGGCAGGGAATGCTGGTTTACCTACAAGCATAGCCGCCCCGATCACACCAGTGTCGAGATCGAGACCGCGATCGAGCCGCGCTACTTTGATCTGCTTTGGCCCGACTGCGTCCACACACTCCGCAAGCACCGCTTCAAGCTGCGTCACGACGCGATCGGCTGGGACATCGACTTCTTCAAGTCGGAGACCCGCGGCGCCAACTATTTCGCCCTGGCCGAGGCGGAGATGCCGAAAGGCATGGTGGCGCCCCCCGAGATCCATCCGTTGGTGCGGCATAACGTCCTGTTCGCCGTGCCGCGAGCCGATAAACGGTTCCGCTCGTACCTGCTTGCCGACGAAGGCTACGCGGCCGGGCTGATGGCTTTATTGGCGGCGTAGCCCGCGTCGGTTGTGGTTGCCCTAGTTGCCGTTGATCGGCACGGCGGTGACGCTGTTGAAGGCCGAGCCGCCGGTGCCGAGGCTGATCGTTGACCAGACCAGGTAAACCAGCACCTGCTTGTCCTGATCGTAGAGCCTCGTCACGCGGACTTCCTTGAAGAACACGCTGGCCTTCTCGCCGAATACCTCCTCCTTGTCGGGCAGCTTGCCGATGAGCTTGACCGGCCCGGTGGCGCGGCAGGCGATCGAGAACCGGTTGGGATCGGTCGCCAGGCCCAGGCTGCCCTTCACCCCGCCGGTCTCGGCGCGCGACATGTAGCAGCTGACGCCCGACACCTTGGGATCGTCGTAGCGATCCACCACGACGCGGTCGTTGCGGCCCACTAGCCGGAAGGTGGTGTCCACCGCGCCGACGCGGTTTTGGGCGAAGGCGGGAGCCGCCATGGTCAGAAGGGCAGCCACGATCCAGGTCATCTTCATCGATAGTCTCCGTATTTGCTTGCGCCGCAGGCATAAGGAAGCACCGGGCTCGTTCCCAAACCCCACCAGAATAGCGTCTTCTAGGTATAGGGGTTCCAAGGGGCGACTGCCCCTTGGCGGGTTTGGGCGGAGCCCAACCTTGCTTACTGCCGTCGAAACTTCTGCAGGCACCGCGGACTGTCGGGGCGTTCGTCGTCCGGAAACGTGGTTGGCCAGTTGGTCCAGGACACTTCGCCGACATAGATGTCGCCGTGGCTGTCAACCGCGATGCCGTGCGGGGCGGTGAACTCCCCTGCCCCGAGGCCTGGTTGGTTGGCGCCGATCCAGGCCAGGCGCTTGCCGGTGTTGTCGAGGATCGAGACGCGGGCGCCGAGGCTGTAGAGGTCGGAGCGATGATCGGTG
>JANXRT010000045.1 GCA_025356735.1 Acetobacteraceae bacterium
GGCGAGCCTGGCGGACAGCGAGTTCAACGCGGTCGAGCTGCGCACGCTCGGCTTCGAGGAGGCGCGCGCCTGCACGCTGCTGTTCGACGTCGAGGCGATCCGGGCACGCCAGGCGGTGCCGTCGGGCGCAGGCTGCGATCGCCGTCGGGAGGATGGCGTCTTCACCATCCTGTTCGTCGGCCGGATCGCGCCGGCCAAGGGCCAGGACGACCTGATCGCGGCGTTCGCACGGTTTCGGCGGCAGTTCGGCCGGCCCGCCCGGCTGGTGCTGGTCGGGCGGCAGGCCGAGATCGACCATCCCTACCTTCGCGCCATGCAGGCCCGCGTCGCGGCGGCGGAGATGGGCCCCGAGGTGATCCTGACAGGCTTGATCGCCGACACCGAGCGCGACGGCTGGTATGGGAAAGCCGACCTGTACGTGTCGCTCAGCCGGCATGAGGGGTTCGGCGTGCCGCTGGTGGAGGCGGTCGCGCACAACCTGCCGGTGATCGCGCTGGCGGTCGGCGCCACGCCCTACACGCTTGGCGACGAGCCTCGCGCGCTGCTGCAAGATTCCGCGCCCGACGCCGTCGCGGCCACGATGCTGGCCCTGGCCCGTGATCCGGCCGAACGCTCGGCGCTTGCCGCGCGGCAACGCAGCTCTCTCGACCGCTTCCGGCTCGACCGGCAGCTGCCGAAACTGCTGCACGCGCTGGCGCTGGCCGGCGCCGCTCCGCCCGAGGATCCCGACAGCCGCCGCCTGCTCCGGGCCAACCTTCACTTCACCGTCGCCGGCCACGTCAACGGAAGCTACAGCCTGGCCGTGGTCAACCGCACACTGGCCGGCGCGCTGGAGGCGGCCTGCCCCGGGCGCGCGCGCGTCGTGCCGGTCGAAGGCCGTGAAACCGACGACCTCTCCGGAGTGCCGGCGCCCGAGCGCGCCTGGCTGGCGCCGCTGGCGGCCCGCCCGCCGCCGCCGGGCGGACCCGAGATCGTCATCAGCCAGCACTATCCCGTGTTCCTGCCGACCGAGCGCGGGGACCTGCCGGTCGCGATGTTCTTCTGGGAGGAATCCCTGGTCCCGGAGGCGACGGTCGCCACCCTCAACGCCAATTTCCGCGGCGTCCTGGCGCCATCCTCGTTCGTCGCCAAGGCGCTGGTCGACTCCGGCCTGTCGATCCCGGTACGCAACGTCGGCTACGCCCCGAGGCTCGACGATTTCCTGACCATCGGCCGGGCGCGGCGATCGCGCGGGCCGGACGATGCGCCGTTCACCTTCCTTCACGTATCCTCCTGCTTTCCGCGCAAGGGCATCGATATCCTGCTGGCCGCCTTCGCCGCCGCGTTTCGCCGCGGCGATCCGGTGCGGCTGGTGATCAAGGGCTTCCCGAACCCGCACAACGACGTCGCCCGCCGGATCGCGGCGTTGCGCGGGCAGCATTGCGGCCTCGCCGACATCGAGTTCATCGACGCCGACATCCCCCGCGAGGACATGCTGCCGCTGTTCCGGGATGCCGACGCGATGGTGTTGCCGAGCCGGGGCGAGGGCTTCAACATCCCCGCCGCCGAGGCGATGGCGGCGGGATTGCCCCTGCTGGTCACCGGCGGCGGCGGCCATCGCGATTTCTGCGCCGACGATGCCGTCACGCCGATCGAATTCCTCTTCGCCCCGGCGCGCAGCCACCTCAGCCCGCCGCATGCCCTATGGCTGGAAGCGGACGCGCGGCATCTGGCCGCGGCGATGCGCCGTGCCGTGGACGATCGGGCAGCGCCCGAAGCCGTGACCAGGACACGCCACGCGATGCGAACGGCCGCCGGCCTCGCCGATCGCGGCGCCTGGGCGGCGCGCATCGCCGATGCCGCGCTCGACTTCCTGCTCGCCCCTCCGCCGCGGCCGATCCGCATCGCCTGGATCTCGACCTGGGGCATACGCTGCGGCATCGCCGAGTATTCCCGCAACCTGCTTGACGTGTTTCCGATGGGCCCCTCGGTGGCGCCCGTCACCGTGCTCTGCGACACCCGCACCGATCCCCATGACGGCGCCGCCGGGCCGGTCGTGCGGCCGTGCTGGACCATCGGCGACGCAGCCAGCCTGGCCGTGCTGGCGAGCGCGGTCGCGCAGGCCGATGCGGACATCGTCATGCTTCAGCATCAGCCCGCGCTGCTCGGATGGGGCCTGCTGGCCGCGCTGCTGCGGATGCCCGCCCTGGCTCGCCGCCGGGTGGTCGTGACCTTGCACAACACCCACAACCTACTTGATATCGAGCTGGCCGTGCGTCGCTCCGTGATCTTGGCGCTGGCGGATGCCGCCAGGATCCTCGTCCACACGCTCAGGGACATCAACTTCCTCAAGGGCCTCGGGCTTGTCGCCAACGTCACGCTGCTGCCGCACGGCACCCAGTCGGCGGCGCGGCCGCAGGCGGCACGGCCACTGACCGCGGCGGCGGCGCCGGTGATCGGCTGCTACGGCTTCTTCCTGCCCAACAAGGGCATCCCGCAGATGATCGAGGCCTTGCCGGCGATCCGGGCGCGGTTCCCACGGGCCCGGCTGCGGCTGGTCAACGCCGATTACGGATCGCCGGCATCTTCTGCCGAAATCGCCGAATGCCGGCGCGCGACCGAGGCGGCGGGGCTTGGCGGCGCGGTCGAGTTCCACACCGGCTTCCTGCCGGACGCGGAGTCCCGGGCGCTGCTCGCCGAGTGCGACCTCGTGGTGCTGCCATACCAGTGGTCCCAGGAGTCCTCCAGCGCCGCGCTGCGCACGGTGCTCGGTGCCGGCGTGCCGGTGGCGGTCACGCCTCTGGCGCTGTTCGAGGAGGCCGGCGGTGCGGTGGCACGACTGGGCGGGCTGGATGGCGGCGCCATAGCCGTCGGGGTCATCGACCTGCTCGCCGATCCGCAGGCCCGGATGGAGGTCCAGGTCGCGGCCCAGCAATGGATCGAGGGTCGCGAATGCGCAAGGTTCGCCGCCCGGCTGCAGGGCATGCTGCTCGGCCTGGCAGCACAGCCACACCCCCTATCGACAAGTTCCGTCGCCGGCCATGCTGCCATTGAGCCAGAGGACGCGGAGGAAGGCGCGACATGCACCGTCTGACCTTCGCCAACCAGCTGCGCGGGATCGCTGCGCTGTCGGTCGTCGTCAGCCATCTGGTTGGCGTGTTCTGGGGCATGCGCGACTTCATCGGCCTGGCCACGGTGTCGCCGGTGCAGACCGGGCCGGCGCCTGACGTGTTCGTGCTCGTCAGCTACCCATGGTTCAATTTCGGGCCGTTCGGCGTCGGCCTGTTTTTCCTGATCAGCGGCCTGGTCATCCCGTTCTCGCTCGATCGCCACAGCAGGCTGACGTTCGTGCTGGCGCGGGGACTGCGCATCTATCCGACTTACATCGTCGCCCTGTGCATCGAGGTCGCGGTGCTCCACGCCGGCTCCCTGTACTGGCAGCTGCCGTTCCCCTACGGCGGATGGGCGATTTTTTTGAACCTGACGTTGCTCCACACCCTGTCGGGCCAGCCCTCGATCGACCTGGTCAACTGGACGCTGGGCGTCGAGCTCAAGTTCTATCTGATCATGGCGCTGGCGGCACCGCTCGTCAGGCGCGGCAGCGTCGGCGCCCTGTTTATGGTCGCAGGCCTGCTGATCGGCGCGGTGCTGGCGATCGGCCAGCTGCCGCTGGGGGCGATGGGTGCGCGCGGGCAGGCGATCCTTCAGCAACTCAGCACCGAGCTGGTCTATCTCGTGTTCATGCTGACCGGCGTGCTGTTCAACTATCACGTGCGCGGCATGATGCGCCTTGTGCCGTTCCTTGCGGCGCTTGCCGGCATGATGGCGCTTTTCCTGGGTTGCTGGCAGCTCAGCCTCAACACCGCGCAATACCCGGTCGTCACGGTGAACTATCTCTATGCCTTCGTGGTGTTCGGCGTGGCCTACCTGCTGCGCCGCCATGCCCGCCCAGTCCGATTGCTGGACTTCTTCGCGGCGATCAGCTTTCCGCTCTATCTGGTGCATTCGCTGATCGGTTTTTCGATCCTCAAGGTGCTGATGATCACCTGGCATCTGAGCTACGGGACAGCGGTGCTGATGGCGCTGGCGAGCGTCGTCGTGTTGGCGACGATGCTGCACGCGACAATCGAGACCGCCTCCATCCGGCTCGGCCGGCGCCTGGCGCCCGATGCGGCACAACCCGCGGGGCGGCGTCGGCAGCTTGGCTACGTCGGCGATTGAATTTCGAACCACTCGTCTAAAATTTATTCGAATCGATACGCATCCGTTTGGGCCGGCCGGCCTTATTACCCTGTGCGATCCTCATGGTCGCTGATCGTTTGCCGGACCTGTTTTGCACAGGACAGCTACCGATTGCTCATGGAACGTCAGGGAAGGTCCCAGCAATGGCACTATCAGACATCGATCAGGAACAGGGCACGGAGGCCGACATCGACCGTCGCCGCCTGATGCGCCGGATGGGAATTGGCGTCGCCGGCGCCGCGGCCATGGGTGTGATGAGCACCGCCGGCCTGGTCGCTTCATCCACCCCGGCCAACGCCACCAGCCTGGGCGCCGGTCCGCCGGATGGCGACATCTTCAACTACGCCCTCAACCTCGAATACCTCGAAGCCGAGTTCTACCTCTACGCCGCGACCGGTCAGGGTCTGGCGGCCAGCGATCGTACCGGCACCGGCACGCAGGGAACCGTCTCGCCGGGCGCCCTGGTTCCGTTCAAAAGCCGTGCCATCCAGCAATACGCCCAGCGCATCGCGGTCGATGAACAGGCCCATGTCAAGTTCATCCGCACCGTCCTCGGCGCCGGCGCGGTCGCCGAACCCACGATCGATGTCGGCATCGGCCCGAACAGCGCCTTCAGCAAGCTGGGCGTCGCCGCCGGCCTGATCGTTGCGGGTCAGACCTTCAACCCGTACGCCGACGACATCAGCTTCCTGCTCGGTGCCTCGATCTTCGAGGATGTCGGCGTCACCGCCTATGCCGGCGCCGCGCGATATATCGGCAACCCGGACTACCTCGAAGCCGCCGCCGGCATTCTCGCGGTCGAGGCCTACCACTCCGGCGCCATCCGCACCCTGCTGGCGAACATCGGCGCCGGCGTGGCGTTCGGTCTGATCTCCAACCTGCGCAAGGCGCTGTCCGGCGCCAACGACGATCAGGGCATCCTGATTCCGGGCAACAACTACAACATCGTCCCCAACGACGTTAACGCCCTGGCCTTCCGTCGTACCACGACACAGGTACTCAACATCGTCTATGGCGGTGGTGCACCGTCGGGCAACCTGTTCTTCCCGAACAAGCTGAACGGCAACATCAACTGATCTGCGACAAAACAAGGCGATCGGATGCTCCATCCGGTCGCCTTGGCTTCGCCATTTCGCCACAACGTTCCTATTGTTTTCCAGCAGCGAACATCTGGCCCGCCGCCCGCCGCACCAGCACCTGGTATTTCGCGTTATGCACCGGCGTGTGGGAGTGATAGTTGCCGACCGCCAGCATCAGGTCGCCTCGGGTCTCATCCAGGTAAAGTCGGAAAATCGCCCCCGCCGCGGCGATATTGAAGCAGGCGCGGTTGATCAGCCGGTCGCGCACGGCGGCCTTGGTCAACCCGCTATAGGCGGCAAGCGCCGGCAACCACAGGCTGTTTACCTGCATGATGCCGAAATCCTGCGATCCGTTGGTGTTCGTTCGCACGCTGCCGGGCTGGCCGCCTTCCACTGCCTGGATGGACGGTAGCACACGTGGCGGCAGGTGATAGATCGACGCCACAAGCGCCATGCACGCCAGATAGGGCACCGCCATGGCTATGTCCCCCGTGTCCGGCGTCCACGCATCGGCATCCTTCCGGTATGAACCTCAACTTCGGAACCGTATCATGGCAGCAATGTCCGGCAACCGCACACCCGACCTGGCGGAAGACCGCTCCTCCAGCGAGGCCGGCTTCACACTGCTGGAGATCCTGGTCGTCATCATGATCCTCGGCCTGCTGATCGGGCTGGTGGCGCCTGCCGCCCTGCGCCAGCTGGGCGGTGCTCGCATCTCGATCGCGCGCCAGTCGATCGAGCGGCTGGGCGGCGTGCTCGACATCTACCGGCTCGACAACGCCGGCTACCCGACCACCGAGGACGGCCTGCAGGCGCTGAGCACGCGGCCGGCCAATGCCCCTAACTGGAATGGCCCCTACCTCAAGGCCGATCAGGCACCGCTCGATGCCTGGAACCATTCCTACAGCTATCGCAACCCGTCCAGCCGTCCCGGGCACGACTACGATCTGTGCTCGCGCGGACCCAACGGCCAGGCCGGCGAGGCCGGGCAGGACGGATCGATCTGCAATCCCTGAAAAATCGTTCACCCGATCGGCGCCGACCAGGATAGCACCTCGTACAAGCTTGTGTTGCCGCGCCCGGCGCCGATCCGCATGATGGCGCGGCGCACGAACCGGCTGTTGTTCTCGCCCGAAGCGATCGCGGTGATCGCCAGGGTGGTCTCGTCGATCCGTTGGGAGGTTGCCGGCAGCGTTCCCGAAAGCTCCCGCAATGCCGCCAGAACCACCGGGTCGGCGGCGGCTGGATCGGGATCGCCGTCATGGTAAAGGGTCAGATGCGGCATCAGCCGGGCCAGCAGCTCGGGCGTCATGCCCAGCACCAGGCCGAGTTCATCCAGGCTTTCGAACGGCGCTCCCGGCGGTCCGTAGTCGCGGCCAGCGGCGCGGTACTGCGGCAGCTTGGCGCCACCCTGCCGCGGCTGGTCGCCGGGAAAGCGCCAATCGACGATCGCCATGGCGATGGCGCCGGCGGTCCGCGTGTCGGCCCCGGCCGCGTGCAGCAGCGCGCTCAGCAGTTCCGGCTGGGCGGTGTTGGGGTTTACCCGGCCCGCCTCGCTGTCGATGCGGATAGCCACACGGGCACCCGGCAGGCGGATTTCATGCGGCTGGCCGTTGGCCGCCCAGTGCGCCGCCGAGGCGTCGATGACGTGGAACACGGCCTCGTGGATGGCGCCGTCCGCCGCGGCCTCCGCCACCGCGTTGGTCCGCAGGTTGAGCGCCAGGCGCGCTTCGCTCCGGCCGGCGGCGGTGAGTTGGGTGATCAGCAGGGACAGTAAGACCAGCGACCAAAGGACCAGTAACAAGGCGAAGCCGGAAGGATGGGACTCTGCCCCAAACCCCGCCGGGGTAGCGCCCCGGGGCGCATCCATTAAGTGATGCAGGTTCAGGGTGCTACCGTGGGTCCAACCGGCGCCGCAACCGCTGATTGGGATCGTTCGATCCCGAGGGCGACAAGCTTCGCAGGCTGTCGGGAACCGCCGCCGCGTTGACCAGCTGATCGCGCAGATCCTCGGTCAACGCCCTGGCGTCGCGCTGGTCGTGGATGACATGCGGCGTGATCAGCACCAGCAGCTCGGTGCGCGCGCGGGTGTTGTTCTGGCTGCCGGCGAAGAAGCCCAGGATCGGGATGTCCTTCAGCCACGGAATGCCCTGGTTGCCGCGTGACGAATTGTCGCGAATCAGCCCGGCCAGACCGATCGTCTGGCCATCCTGCACCACCACCCGCGAGGTGATGCTGCGCTGCAGGAAGGTTGGGCTGTCGATGCCCGAGGCTTTCGGCGTCGTAGTGTCCACGTCGCTGACCTCCTGATCGATGTCGATGGTCACCAGCCCGCCGCTGTTGACCCGCGGCGTGACCTCCAGGATGACGCCGGTCGGCTGGTAGGCGATCGAGTTGATGATCGGCGAGTTGGGAGCCAGCACGCCCTGCGAGCTGGTCGTCAGATAAGGCACCAGGTTGCCGACCTGGAGCCGCGCCGGGTGGTTGTCGAGCACCATGATCTCCGGCGAGGACAGCACCTTCACCGTGGTCACCGCCTGCAGAGCGGAAATGGCGATCGGCGCGCCGCCGGCGCCGTTGCCGCCGATGATGAAGCCGGGAAAGGCAGCGCCGAGCACGGCCGTGGCCGGCGTGGCGCCGAGCAGGCCGGGCGTGTTGTTGAGAATACCGTTGATACCGCCGGACTTGAAGAAGAACTGCGTGCCGTATTGCAGCAGATCGTTCAGCGTCACTTCGGCGATGGTGGCGTCGATCCGTACCTGCAACGGCAGGATGTCGATCTTGCGCAGCATCGCCTCGATCGAGTCCTTCTCGTTCGGCGTCGCATACAGCACCAGCGCGTTGTTCTGCGGGTTGGGGATGATGCGGATGCTGTTGGTGTCGCCGCCGCCGGCGGAGGGATCGAGCCCGCCGAGCAGCGGGTTGGCCGACCCGCCCGACTGGCCGCCGCCGATTTCGGGCGGCTGCGCCGAGCCGCCGCCGAACGATCCGCCCGGCTGGCCACCGCCAAGGCCGCCGCCACCGCCAAGGCCGCCTCCGCCGCCAAGGCCGCCCCCACCGCCCGGACCGCCGCTGCCGAGGCCACCGCCGGCCAGCCCGCCGGAGGAACCGCCGATGCCGCCACCGGCCAGTCCGCCGCCATTGGGATTTCCGTTACCGGGCGAACTGCCGCTGCCGCCGCGGCCCAGGCCGCCGCGCGAGCCGCCACTTGCGCCCTGCTGGCTCGTCGGGGTCGGCTGGGCCGTCACGTTGCCCGGCGTGAAAGCCTGCTGCAGCACGTAGGCGACATCGTTCGACTGGCTGTTCTGCAGGTAATAGACGTGCCAGCTGCGCACCGTCTCCCGCCGCGCGCGCTCCACGATGGCGAAGATCCGTCGCGCGTCGTCGATGTAGCGCGGTTGACTGGAGATCACCAGGACGGCGTCCATGCGCTCCATCGGCGCCACCCGGACCACGCCGGCCAGCGCCCCCTGGGTGCGGAACGCGGCCTGCAGCGAGGCGGCGAAGTCCTTGGCGTTGCCGGAAGTGACCGGGAACAGCGCATAGGACTGCCCGGCCAGGATGTTGACATCGAACGCCTGCACCAGGTTGAGCAGCGCGCCACGCGCGGCCGGATCGCCGCCGATCAGCAGCACGTTGCGGCCGGCGTCGGCGGTCACCCGCGCGCTGTTGCCGGCGAAGGGCTGCAAGACCTTGGCCAGGTCCTCGGCCGAGGCGTAGCGCAGCTGCACCACCACGCTGCCGCCGACCGCGTCGCCGGAGGCGAG
>JANXRT010000153.1 GCA_025356735.1 Acetobacteraceae bacterium
GGCAACGCCTTCCTGTTCTCCGGCGAGTGGTGGGTGACGATCTTTCCCGGTGCCGCGCTGGTGGTGATGGTGCTGTCGGTCAACCTGCTCGGCGACTGGCTGCGCGACGCGCTGAATCCTCGCCTAAGATGACCGGCCGCCTGCGATGACCGACCTGCTTGAGGTCCGCAACCTGACGGTCGAGTTTCCGACCCGCCGCGGCGTGCTGCGCGCACTGGATGATCTGTCATTCGCCATCGCGCCCGGTGAGGTGCTCGGCGTGGTCGGCGAAAGCGGCGCCGGAAAATCCCTGACCGGGGCCGCGATCATCGGGCTGCTGGAGCCACCTGGCCGCATCGCATCGGGCGAAATCCACCTAAATGGCGAGCGGATCGACCGGCTGCGCCCGGCCGAATTGCGCCGCATCCGCGGCCGGCGCATCGGCGCGGTGTTCCAGGATCCGCTGACCACGCTCAATCCACTGCTATCGATCGGCCGGCAGCTTGTCGAGACGATGCAGGCTCATCTGAAGCTATCCGACCGCGATGCCCGCGCACGCGCCCGGGACTGGCTGGAACAGGTCGGCATCCCGGCCGCCGCCGAGCGCATCGGCGCCTATCCGCACGAATTCTCCGGCGGCCAGCGCCAGCGCGTGGTGATCGCGCTGGCGCTGTGCGCCGAGCCCGCCCTGCTGGTCGCCGACGAGCCGACCACGGCGCTGGACGTCTCGATCCAGGCGCAGATCATCAGCCTTCTACAACGTCTGGCGCGCGAGCGCGGCACGGCGGTGATGCTGATCACCCACGACATGGGCGTGATCGCCGAGACCGCAGACCGCGTCGCCGTGATGTATGCCGGGCGCCTGGTCGAGGTCGGGCCGGTACGGGATATCGTGCGGTCGCCCGCCCACCCCTACACCGCCGGGCTGATGGCCAGCATCCCGTCGCTGGAACACCGCGTTGCCCGGCTGGCCCAGATCGACGGCGCGATGCCCCGGCTCGACGCCATCCCGCCTGGCTGCACCTTCAATCCGCGCTGCCCGTCGGTCTTTTCGCGGTGCCGCGTCGAACGGCCCGGGCTGCTGCCGGCTGGGGCGACCGAGGCCGCCTGCTGGCTGCAGGATCGCCATGGTTGACGTGCTGGACGTGCGCGGCGTCACCAAGACCTTCGACGTCTCGCGACCGCTGCTCGTCCGCATCCTGGCCAACGATCGCCGGAAATACCTGCGCGCGGTGGACGACGTGTCGTTTGCCATTCCGGCGGGCACGACGATGGCGCTGGTCGGGGAAAGCGGCTGCGGCAAGTCCACGCTCGCGCGCCTGGCGGTCGGGCTGCACGCGCCAAGCGCCGGCGAAATCCGGTTCGAGGGCCAGGCGCTGTCGGCGGCGCGCGCGCAGCCGGCGATGCGTCGGCGCATCAACATGATCTTCCAGGACCCCTACGCCTCACTCAACCCGCGCTGGCGCGTCGACGACATCGTGGCCGAGCCGATTCGTACCTTTCGCCTGCTGGGGAAAGGCGCCGCTGTTGCCGAACGTGTGTCCTTCCTGCTCGGCCAGGTCGGGCTGACGGCCGCCGACGGACAGAAATATCCGCACCAGTTCAGCGGCGGCCAGCGCCAGCGCATCTCGATCGCCCGCGCCCTGAGCAGCGCGCCGCAGTTCCTGGTCTGCGACGAGCCGACCAGCGCGCTCGACGTTTCGGTCCAGGCACAAATTCTCAACCTGATGAAGGACCTCCAGGCACGGCTCGGCCTGACCTACCTGCTCATCAGCCACAACCTGGCCGTCGTGCGCCATATGGCCGACCGACTCGGCGTGATGTACCTGGGCCGCATCGTCGAGCAGGGTCCCGCCGAAGCGATCTTCGCCACGCCTCGCCACCCCTACACGCGCCTTCTATTGGAGGCGGTGCCAAGCCTCGATGCGACAGGCAGAAGCCGAAGCGGCATCGGCGGCGACGTGCCGAGCCCGATCGCTCCACCGCCCGGCTGCACCTTCCATCCGCGCTGCCCGCTGGCCGATCAGCGCTGCCGCGTAGAACGTCCCGAACCGGTTGCAACGGCAAATGGCGTGCTGGTCGCCTGCCACGCCGTCGAGGAAGGCCGCGGTGGGTGACGACCCGGACGATGAGGAGCCGTCGCGTCGCGGACCGATCATCGCCATCGCCGTGATCGTGGCTCTGGTGCTGGCGACGGCGTATGTCGGCTATCGCCTGCGCGATGCCGGCCACATCCAGGACTGCGTGGCCGCCGGGCGTAGCAACTGCGCGCCGATCGAAGTTCCTGTCCGGTAGAACGACTTATGCCGGAGTGTAGCGCCAGACGCTGGCGGGCGGAAAATTCAGCGCGGTCCAGGCCTCGCGCCGGGCGACAAGCCGGTGCCTGGACGCGGGCCGGGGAGACGTCACGCAGTAGCTGTAGTGCAGGAAGCCGCGCTCGGGTGCGACTGCCGCCATGGCGTCAATGAAGCGACGCTGCTCGGCGGTCGGCAGAAGCACCAGCGGAATGCCACAGATGGCGGTGCCGACACGGCCATGCCAGGCGGCAGGAAGCAGCCGGCCTAGCTCACGCGCGTCGCCCTCGATGACCTGAACGCCCGGCAGCGTGCGCCGCAGGTGGGCGGCCATGCTGGGCACGATCTCGACGACGAACAGGCGTTCGGGCGGCATCCCGGCGGCGAGCAAGGCGCACGAGATGACGCCCGTGCCGGCGCCGAGCTCAACCACGATCTCGTCGGCCGATCGCCTTGTCTGCGCCACCACCCGGCGGCAGAGTGAGGCCGAGGACGGAACGACGGAACCCATCTGTAACGGGTTGGCCATCCAGCGCCGGAAGAACATCCAGGAGTTTGCCGGCGCCTGAACCGATATCAATAAACTCGTTTCTTGCCGGTATGTGTCCGTTTTACTTAAAGTCGTCATCGAACTGTCATTTTATCTTGCTTTCTACTTTTAGAGTCCGATCGAATACTGGAATACCATGCGCAGTGAAAGCCTCGGCGCACGATCGCGAAATGCGCTATGCTGTCACCGATGAAGCCCCGTCGCTTGTCCATGCGGTCGTCACTCCATGCGCTTCGAGTGTGGATCCAACTTGTTGAAGCCAGGTGAAATTTAGATGACGGCTCGAATCCTGATCGTCGATGACGTGCCGGCGAACACGCGGCTGCTCGAAGCCAGACTGGTCGCGGAGTACTATCAGGTGGCCACCGCGACCGATGGCTTCCAGGCGGTGACGACGGCGCAGGACTGGCAGCCCGATCTCATCCTGCTCGACGTGATGATGCCGGGGATGGACGGGTTCGAGTGCTGCGCCCGGCTCAAGGACGATCCGCAGACGCTGCACATCCCGGTGGTCATGGTCACCGCCCTGGGCGAGCCGGCCGAGCGTCTGCGCGGCCTGGAAGCGGGCGCCGACGACTTCCTGACCAAGCCGGTCGAGTTCGACACGTTGATGGCGCGGGTCCGCAGCCTGGTGCGCCTCAAGCGGCTGCTCGACGAATGGCGCGCCCGTGGCGAAACCGCGCGCGCGTTGGGGCTGGCGGGTGCGGCCGTCGCGATGCCGCTGGTCCAGGGCGCACGGGCGCTGGTGGTGGACGAGTCCGACAGCGGGGCGCAGGCGGTGCAGGATGCGCTGGCACGCGACGGCGTGGTCGTGGCGCGCGCCGGCGGCAGCGCCCAGGCACTCGAACTGACGGCGACCCTGGACTTCGACCTGGTCGTGCTCAGCCTGTCGATGACCGGCGGCGACCCGCTGATGCTGGCCTCCCAGCTGCGTGCGGCGGACGCGACGCACGACCTGCCGCTGCTGCTGATTGCCGAGCCGGAGATGCGCCAGCGCCTGCTGCGCGGCTTCGATCTCGGCGCCAACGACTGGGTCACCCGGCCACTGGACGAAAACGAGCTGCGCGCGCGGGCGCGCAACCAGATCCGGCGCAAGTTCTACCAGGACCGGCTGCGCGCCGATCTCGGCCACGCGCTGGAAGTGGCGCTGACCGACCCACTGACCGGGCTGTACAACCATCGCTACCTGATGCGTCATCTGCGCGGGCTGCTGGACGGCAAGCAAATGACCAGCCTGTCCGTGCTGATGCTCGACGTCGATCACTTCAAGGCCGTGAACGACGATCTCGGCCATTCCGCCGGGGATCAGGCATTGCTGGCGATCGCCACCGTGCTGCGGGCGCAGACCCGCGTCTTCGATTCGGTGGCAAGGTATGGTGGAGAGGAGTTCGTCGTCGTGATGCCGGGCTCGGATGAACAGGAGGCCGGCGTCGCCGCCGAGCGGCTGCGCCTGGCGGTCGAGCAAATGGTGTTCGAACCCGAACCGGGCCGCCCAAGGCGTCTAACCGTCAGCATCGGTGTCGTGTGCGGCAACGGCACCGCAATGCCGGAGGAGCTGCTGCGCGCCGCCGATAAGGCGTTGTATGTCGCCAAGCGCGGTGGCAGGAACCGGGTGGAATTCCTGCCGCCAACACAGGAGAGTCGAAAGGCGGTATGATCCGACTGGATGGAAGTGTCGGGAGCGCCCGACGCTACTTGATCTTGGCTTCCTTGAACGCGACGTGCTTGCGCACGACCGGGTCATATTTGCGCATCTCGAGCTTGCCGGTCTGCGCCCGGGCGTTCTTCTTGGTGACGTAAAAATACCCAGTGTCGGCAGTCGAGACGAGCCGAATTTGAATGGTGTTGGATTTGGCCATGGTTCTATCCCGGAAAACGGAAAGGCGCCCGGAAGGACGCTTGAGTCAGGCAGCATAATGGTCTGAGCCGCCGGCGTGGTCAAGCGCAGCCGGACGATGCACAGCGAAGCCTGGCTATGGTAATGTCAGCCCGGTGAATGGCGGCAACAGCGCCGTGGCATAGGCCGCTGGATGGCCGATCAGGAACTTGGCGGCTTCAAGGTCGCCGTCGCGGCCCTCCGCTGCGGGACAGGCGCCGCGCAACGCGAGTATCTGGGCGACCGGTATCGGCGCGCGCGCCTCGTGCTGGCGGGCAAGATCCGCGGCCATCAGCTGGTTTCCGGCGGCCAGGTTGGCCAGTTGAAGCTGTAACCGGTCGATGCCGGTGCTGGTGCAGACCTGCGGCAGCACGCCCAATCCCTGGATCGGCCAGCCTAGCGGCGCCAGCAGCCGGCTCCAGGTGACGAACAGCTCGCCGCCATCGGGCAGCGGCGCGATTGCCTGCACCAGCCCCTTGCCCTGGGTGACGCTGCCGACCACCACCGCCCGGCCGCGATCGGCCAGCGCCGCGGCGACGATCTCAGCGGCGCTGGCCGACCGTCCGTCGACCATCACGACCACCGGCAGGTCGCTGGCAATCTCGGCGCCGCCTGAGCGCCAGATGCGGTTGGCACGCGGGTCGCGCCCGACCGCCGTCACGACGATGCCCTCCGCTAGCAGTTCGTCCGCCACCGCCACGGCCTCCCGCACAAGCCCGCCACGGTTGCCGCGCAGATCGATCACGATGCCGCTTATTGGGCCACTTGGTAGGCCGCTTGGCGAACCGACCGTGGCAGGGCGGGCGCCAACGGCCGCCCGTCTGGCGGTGCCGCGCTCCAACTCATGCGATAGCCGCGCATCGGTTCGACTGTTGAAGGCAGTGACGCGGAACAGCAGGATGCCGCCACGACGCTCGACGAACACCGATTCCGGCGGCACCAAGGCGCGCAGGACCTCGACGCTGCGGGCCGACGCATCGCGGCCGCGCAGGCTGAGCCGGACCGTCGTGCCCTCCGGGCCGGCGATCCAGCCGAATACGGCGGCGGCGCTCTGGCCGGTCACCGGCTGATCCTCGACCGCCAGCACGCGATCGCCCGGCCGCACGCCGGCGAGGGCCCCGGGACCGTCGGCGGCAACGGCGGCAACGAACACCGCGCCGCCACGCGACAGCAGCGTGATGCCGGCGCCGGCCCGGCCGGTGCGGCGGGCGCGGTCCTCATCGGCCTCGCCGGGTGGAACGTAGCGCGAAAACGTGTCGAGATGGTTGAACAGCTCGTCGAAAAAGCTGCGCACAACGCCGGCCGTGCCGGCGTGGCGGACCGCCACGGAAATATCGCGGCTGGCGGCGGCCATCGCGACCGCCAGGTCGGCCCAGTCCTGGATGCTGTCGGGCCTGGGCGGCGCTGCGGTGGCGACCACCCGGCTGGCCAGCCGCAAAGCCAGCTGACCGTCCCGCAACTCGACCGTGAGCGTCGGGTCCAGCGCCGTCAGGCCGCGCAGGCCCCATAGCGTGAGCTGCGGCACCGCCACCGGTTCCAGGGTGCGCGGCGCCATGAATGCCAACGCCGTGGTCAGGACGGCGCTCGCCAACGCCGGGTCCCAGTCCGGCGGGACCGCGACCTCCGCACGGGCCGGCGCAGCGCCGAACAGCAGCATCAGCAACACGGCGCGAAGCCGCCTCACTTCAGCCGCGACCGCTGTCCGGGCGCCAAACGGTGCTTTGTCGAGGGGTTGGCCGATGGCGACGGCTCCACGCCCTGCAGTATGTGGAATACGAGGCCGCCGGTGATCGGCGTGGCTTCCGACAGCCGCACCTCGACCTCCTGTGCCAGGCGGAACACCAGCCGGGTGCGCCGGCCGGAAAGCGTCTTCGTCGCCTCGTCGTGCATCCAGAAATCGTCGGGCAGCGAGGAAGTCGGCACGATCCCTGACGCGCCATTGCCGGCGACCGTGACGAACAGGCCGAACCGGGTGACGCCCGAGATGCGCGCAGCGAACACAACTCCAATCTTGTCGGCCATGAAAACAGCGAGGTAGCGGTCGACGGCATCGCGCTCGGCCAGGGCGGCGCGGCGTTCGGTGCCCGTGATGTGCTCGCCGGTGTCGGCGAACGCGCTGGCTTCGTCCGCCGTCAGACCGTCTTGGCCCAGCCGCAGCCCGCGGATCAGGGCGCGGTGCACGAGCAGGTCGGCATAGCGCCGGATCGGGCTGGTGAAATGGCCGTAGGCCGGCAAGGCGAGGCCGAAATGGCCGATATTGTCCGGGCTGTAGGCGGCCTGGGACTGGCTGCGCAGCACCACCTCGTTGATCAGGGGCGCCTGCTCGGTGCCGACCACCCCGCGCAGAACACGATCGAGGTCGCGCGGATGGATCTGGTTGCCGGGCGGCAGGCTGATGCCGAGACCGTGCAGGAAACCGCGCAGCGCCTCCAGCTTGTCATCAGACGGCGGCGCGTGGACCCGGTACATGCAGGGCTGGTGGAGGCGTTCCAGCTCCTCGGCCGCGGCGACGTTGGCCAGCACCATGAACTCCTCGATCAGTCGGTGGCTGTCGAGGCGCGGGCACGGCGTGACGGCGGCGACGCGGCCCTGGTCATCGAGAATGACGCGACGTTCCGGCAAATCGAGATCAAGGGTGCCGCGCGCGATGCGGGCACCGAGCAAGGCACGAAACGCGGCATAGAGCGTGTCCAGCGATCCGGGCGCCAACCCGGCCGTGCCGCCGGCATCGTGCGCCTGCTGGACCTGCTCGTAGGTCAGCCGGGCCACGCTGCGCATCAGGCCGCGGCCGAATTTATGTCCGATCTTTCGCCCATCGGCATCGATCCGCATCTCGACGAACAGGCAGCCGCGATCCTCGTCGGGCTTCAGACTGCACCACCCGTTGGACAGCGCCTCCGGCAGCATCGGCACCACGCGGTCGGGAAAGTAGCAGCTGTTGCCGCGGGTGCGGGCATCGCGATCGAGCGCGCTGCCCGGTCGGACATAGTGTGCCACGTCGGCGATGGCGACGATCAGCCGGAAGCCGGAGCCGTCCGGTTCGGCGAACACCGCATCGTCGAAGTCGCGCGCGTCCTCGCCGTCGATGGTGATCAGCTTCACGTCGCGAAGATCGATGCGATCGGCCAGCGGAGTTGGGCCGGCGACCTCCGCCTCGGCTAAGGCGCCGGGCGCGAACTCGGTCGGGATATCGGCGCTGTGGATGCAGATGAGGCTGATCGACCGCGCATCGCCGATCGGCCCCAGGCGCTCGACGATTCGTGCCGGCTTGAGGCCAGAGCCATTGTCGGGCAGCGGCGCCGCCAGCACGATCTCGCCGACCAACGCGCCGGCTTCCTCGCCTACCGGAACCACCCATTCGCCCTTGGCGCGGCGGTCGGTCGGGATCAGCCGTCCGGGGCGGCCTTTCACCGGATCGGGACGATAAACCGCGACCACCCGGCCGGGCACGTCGGTAAGCCGCTTGAGAGTTCGGCCCTCATAGCGTTCCGGACCGCCCGGGCGGGAGCTGGGGATGAGCTTGAGCCGGGCCAAAACCCGTTCGCCGGGCGCCAAGGCCGGCCGGCCGCGCGCCTCGGGCGCCATCAGGATCAGCGCCGGCGGGCCATCCGGGCGCTCTCCGGCCGCATAGACCGGCCGCGCAACGGCGTCGCCATCCGGATCGGTGCCGGTGACCTGAACCACCATGCTTTCCGGCAACCGGTCCGGGTTGCGAAACCGGCGCGACCCGGCCGGCACCAGCGAGCCTTCGCGGCCAAGCGTTTTCAGCAAATCGCGCAAGGCGGGTTTCTGCGATACATCAAGATTGAACGCACGGAAAATCTCACGTTTTCCAACTTTTCCGGGCTGGTCCCGGATGAACACGCGCAACTGTTCGCGGCTTGGAAGCTCGCGCTCGGCGCCAGCCATCAGCGCGGGTGCCGACTTGCCGCCACGGAAGGATCTCGGGTGCCGTGGCATGTCAATCCGCAGCCTCGCCGCGCGGTTGCGGCCGTGCAGCCGGCCGGGTCACGCGCTTCTTGGCGATGGCCGGCTTCTTCTTTGCCGTTGGCTTCTTCTTCGCGGCCAACTTCTTCGGTTTTTCGATTTTCGCGGGCGCCGCAACCGCATCCCCGGCCGGTGCCGCCTTGGTCTTGGCCTTGGGCGCCGGCTTGCGCCCCTTGGCGCCCTTGGGCCGCAGCAGCTTGCCCTTCTCGGCGAGCAGCGCAACCGCCTCGTCCAGGGTGACGTCGTCCATCGTCGTCTCGCGCGGCACGTTGGCGACCATCATGCCGTGCTGGATATACGGCCCGAAGCGTCCCTTGCGCACGGTGATCGGCGCGCGGTCCTTCGGGTGGTCGCCCAAAGCGCGGACAGAGGCCAGCTTCTTCGCCAGCACATCCACCGCGCGGTTTAGCCCGATCGAGAGCAGGTCGTCGTCGCGGTCCAGCGACCCGAAGATCGCGCCCATCTTCACGAATGGCCCAAACCGGCCAAGCCCGACCTCAATCGGCAGGGCGAGCTCCGGATGGATGCCGACCAGGCGCGGCAGCGACAGAAGGCCGAGCGCCTGCTCCAGGGTAATGCTGTCGCCTTCCATGCCCTTCGGCAGCGAGGTTCTCCGCGTCTTCACCTTCTTGTCCTCGGAGGTCTCGCCGAGCTGGACGTACAAGCCGTAAGGTCCGCGCCGCACCGTGACGCCCTCGCCGGTTTCGGGGTGGTGGCCCAGTTCCCGCATCCCTTCCTTCAGCGTGTCGCCGCCATCCTCGCCGCCATCCATCGCCAGCCGCCGGGTGAACTTGCAGGTCGGATAATTGGAGCAGCCGATGAAGCTGCCGTGGCGGCCAAGCCGCAGTCCCAGCCGCCCGGTGCCGCAGGCGGTGCACAGCCGCGGGTCGGTGCCGTCCTCACGGGCGGGGAAGAAGTGCGCGCCGAGATCGTGGTCTAGCGCGTCGATGACATCGGAGATCTTCAGCTCGCGGGTCTGCTCGATCGCCTTGGAGAACTCGTCCCAGAAGGCGTGCATGACCGAGCGCCAGTCGAGCTTGCCGCCGGAAATCTCGTCCAACTGTTCCTCCAGCCCCGCCGTGAAGCCGCTATCGACGTAGCGCTCGAAGAAGCTCGTCAGGAAGGCGGTGACCAGCCGGCCGCGGTCCTCGGGGATAAAGCGCTTCTTGTCGAGCCGGACGTAGTTGCGGTCCTGCAGCACGGTCAGGATCGAGGCATAGGTCGAGGGCCGGCCAATGCCGAGCTCCTCCATCTTCTTGACCAGGCTGGCCTCGGAGAAGCGCGGCGGCGGTTGAGTGAAATGCTGGTTGGCGGCCACGTCGCCGCGGCGCAGCGGATCGCGCTCGGCCATTGGCGGCAGCATCCGGCTGTCGTCCTTTTCCGACGAGTCCGCCGACTGCTCGTCGGTGTCCTCGCGATACAGCTTCAGATAGCCGTCGAAAGCGATGATCGAGCCGGTGGCGCGTAGCTTCAGCCCGCCGCCATCGGTGATGTCGACGCTGACCTGATCGAGTTCGGCCGATTGCATTTGGGAGGCGACGGCACGCTTCCAGACCAGTTCATACAGCTTGCGCTGTTCCGGGTTGAGATAGCGGGCAACGCTTTCAGGGGTGCGGGCGACATCGGTCGGCCGGATCGCTTCATGCGCCTCCTGCGCGTTCTTGGCGCGCGAGGTGTATTCACGCGGCGCCCCCGGCACGTAGTCGGCGCCGAAAGCCGATTTGACGTGATCGCGGATCGACATCACCGCCTCGCGCGCCATCTGCACGCCGTCGGTTCGCATGTATGTAATAAGACCAACGGTCTCACCGTCGATCTCGGTGCCTTCATACAGCTGCTGCGCCAGCCGCATGGTCAGCTGGGCGCCAAAACCGATCTTCCGTGAAGAGTCCTGTTGCAGCGTCGAGGTCGTGAACGGCGGTGGCGGGTTACGCTTGACGCGCTTGCGTTCCACCGAACCGACGCTGAAGCGGCCGGCTTCCACCGCCGCCTTAGCCGCGAGCGCCAGCGTTTGATTGTTTAGGTCAAACTGATCCAGCCGCCTGCCGTCGAGGTGGGTCAGCCTTGCTGTAAAGGGGGCGCCGCCCGGGGTCGTGAAGACCGCCTCGATCGACCAGTATTCGCGTGCCCGGAAAACCTCGATCTCGGCTTCGCGCTCGCAGATCAGCCGCAGCGCAACCGACTGCACGCGCCCGGCCGAGCGGCTGCCGGGCAGCTTTCGCCACAACACCGGCGAGAGGGTGAAGCCGACCAGGTAGTCAAGCGCCCGGCGGGCGAGATAGGCCTCGATCAGCGGCTGATCGAGTTCGCGCGGCGCCGCCATGGCCGAGCGCACCGCGGTCCGGGTGATCTCGTTGAACGTCACGCGGTGGACGGTGACGCCCTTCAGCGCGTGCTTCTCGGCCAGCATGTCGCGGACATGCCAGGATATCGCCTCGCCCTCCCGGTCCGGGTCGGTCGCCAGATAGAGCGTCTTGGCGCCCTTCAGCGCCTTGGCGATGGCCGCGACCTGGCGCGAGCCGCGCTCATCGGACTCCCAATCCATTTCGAAGTTCCGCTCCGGCCGCACCGAGCCATCCTTGGGCGGCAGGTCGCGGACATGGCCGAAGCTGGCCAGCACGGTGAAGCGCCCGTCCAAATATTTCGAGATGGTCTTGGCCTTGGAAGGGCTTTCTACGACGACGACGTCGGTCATGGTTTTCCGATTGAAAGCCTGGTCTCGTCCAGGTCCTGATGGCTCGAAGTCTAGCCTGATAGCAGGGCCACCCGATTTCCGGGCAAGGTTTCGATGCGCCCGGCAAGCTCGAATTCGAGCAGCACCGCCATCACCGAGGCGGCAGAGAACTGGCAGCGCCGGATGAGATCGTCAACCGACGATGGTGTCGGCCCAAGAAATTCAAGTATCTGGTCCCGGGCACGGGCCAGTTCAGCAGGGTCGGCATCCAGGCCCCAGGCAGGGTCATCAAATGGTGCCGGGTGCGGTTCCGACAAGTCCTGCGGCCGAGCGAATAGCGGGTCACGGCCAAGTCCCTGGCGGCCGGGATGGTCGGGCAGGTTGGCCAGGATGTCGGCCAGCGCTTCGGTCAAATGGGCGCCCTGTCGGATAAGGTCGTTGGAGCCGCGTGCGCGCGGGTCGATCGGCGAACCCGGCACGGCGAAGATTTCCCGGTTGGCTTCCTGCGCCATGCGCGCCGTGATCAGGCTGCCGGATCGCAGCGCGGCCTCCACCACCACGACGCCAAGCGACAATCCGGCGATGATGCGGTTGCGACGCGGGAAGTGCCGCGCCTGCGGCACGGTGCCGAACGGCGCCTCGGCGACCACGGCGCCGTTTTTGGCGATCGCCGCCTGCAGATCGGCATGTTCCGGCGGATAGGGCTGGTCAATCCCACCGGCGATCACGGCGATGGTGCGCCCGGTGGTCATCGCGCCGGCATGGGCCGCCGAGTCGATGCCGCGCGCCATGCCTGATACCACGACGAAGCCGCCACCGTTGGGCCGGGGAGCCGCAAGTTCCGCCGCCAGCGTCTCGGCCATGCGGCGACCGTTGGCGGACGCGTTGCGCGCACCGACCAGAGCGACCGAAGGGGTGGATAGCAGCGCGGCGTCGCCAAGGACGGAAAGAATCGGCGGTGCGTCCTCCAGCATGGCAAGGAACGGCGGATAGTTCGCATGTCCGAGGAACAGCAGGGTGGCGCCGGTCCGGGTGAACTGCGCGATTTCCCGCTCGATGCGGTCCGCGTCCGGGATGGCGGGTGAGGCGGCCCGGCCGCCGGCGCGGGCCAAGCCCGGCAAGGCGGCAAGTGCCGCCTCCGCGGTGAGATACCGCGCCATCAGCCGGCGATAGGTGACGGGACCGACGCCCTCGGTGCGGACCAATCGAAAGCAGGACAGGATTTCGGCCGGAGTCATCCGGTTCGGCCGATCTGCGGCTCGGTGCCGGCGATGAGCCGGGAAATATTGGCGTGGTGGCGAATCCAGATCAGGACCGCCCCGGCCAATGCCAGCCAAGCAACCTGCGGACCGGCAAGAAAGGCGGCAAAGACTGGCGCCAGAGCCACAGCGGTCAGCGTCGCCACCGAGGACAGCCGCGTCGCCCAGGCAATACCGATCCACACCGCGGCGGCCAGCAGCCCGACCGGCCAGGCGGCCGCGATCAGCACGCCCAAGCCGGTGGCGGCCCCCTTGCCGCCGCGAAAATCAAGCCAAACCGGAAAAAGATGACCCAGCACGGCGCCAAGCCCGGCCCACAGCCCGGCAAACTGGTTCAGCTCCGATAGATGCACAGCCAGCCAGCCAGCCAGCAGCACCGCAACGGCACCCTTGAGCGCATCCAGCAGCAGCGTGCCGGCGGCCAGTTTCTTGCTTCCGGTCCGCAGCACGTTGGTGGCGCCGATGCTGCCAGAGCCGATCGCGCGGATGTCACCCAAGCCCGCTGCCCAGGTCAGCAGGAGTCCGAATGGAATCGAGCCAAGCGCGTAGCCGAGCAGGAGCCAAACGACGAAAAAGATCATCCGAACACTCGCCTTCCAGCTTTCCAGGTGCCGAGCACGCGGCCTTCCAGGGCACGGCCATCAAACGGCGTGTTCTGCGCCTTGCCCGGCAGCTCGCCGGCCACGACCTGCCAGATCGCCTCCGGATGGAACAGGCACAGATCGGCGGGCAGGCCGCGCGCGATGCGCCCGGCATCGATGCCGAGCAGCGCGGCCGGGCGGGATGTCAGCAGCCCGATCGCCTGCGCCAGGGTAATCGCGCCGTTGTGGAATTGCGCCAGGGTGATGCCGAGCAACGTCGCCAGACCGCTGCCGCCGGGGCTCGCCAGGGCAAACGGCAGCCGCTTGTCGTCGACGTCGCGCGGCTGGTGGTCGGAGGCGACGGCGTCGATGGTGCCGTCGGCCAAGCCCGCTTGCACCGCAAGCCGGTCGCTCTCGGCGCGCAGCGGCGGCGACAGCTTGGCGTAGGTGCGGAACACGCCGATCGCCGTCTCGTTGAGGTCGAAATAGGGCGGCGCCGTGTCGCACGTCACCGCGATCCCCTTGTCCTTCGCGACGCGGATCAGCGCCAGCGCCTCGGCGGTTGAGACATGGGCGAAGTGCACGGCCCCGCCGGTCAGTTCCGCCAGCCGGATGTCGCGCGCCACCAGCAGCGCCTCGGCGCAGGCGGGAATGGATGGCAGGCCGAGCCGGGTCGCCAGCGCGCCCTCGGTCGCAACCGCGCCGCGCGCCAGCGATGGGTCCTCGGGATGCTGGATGATGCGCGCGCCGAAGCCGCGGGCGTAGGACAACGCCGTGCGCATTAGCCGCGAGGAGCCGACGGCGCGGCCGCCATCGGTGAAGGCGACAGCGCCCGCCTCGCGCAACAGCCCGAGTTCGGCCAGTTCGTCTCCACGACAGCCGCGCGTGACGGCGCCATACGGTAGAATAGTCAGGCTGCCGGTTTCCTCGCCGCGGGACCGCAGCAGCCGAACCAGCGCCGGATCGTCGATCGCCGGCATCGTGTCGGGCAGGGCGGCGAGGGTGGTGATCCCGCCCGCGGCGGCGGCGGCCGCGGCGGAGTGGATGGTTTCGCGATACTCGAAGCCGGGCTCGCCCAGCGCCGCGCGCATGTCGACCAGGCCGGGGCACAGGATCGCGCCGTCCGCCGTGACGATCTTGACATTCTCCGGCCGGCCCGGCGAGGCGCCAAAGTCGGCAATAAGGCCATCACGGACCAACAGGCTGCCTTGAATATCGATCCCGGAGGACGGATCGAACAGCCGCACGTCCTGGAAAAAGAAGTCAGCGGACATTGGGCGCCCACTCGGCGGCCGGCCGCGACAGCGTGTCGAGCACCGCCATCCGCACCGCCACCCCCATCTCGACCTGCTCGCGGATCAGGCTGCGCTCGGGATCGTCGGCGACCTCGCTGTCGATCTCGACGCCGCGGTTCATCGGACCCGGATGCATCACCAGAGCGTCCGGCTTGGCGTAGGCCAGCTTTTCCGCATCAAGCCCGAAGAAACGGAAATACTCGCGGGCACTCGGCACCAGGCTCTGCGCCATCCGTTCCTTCTGCAACCGCAGCATCATCACGATGTCGGCGCCGGCCAATCCCGAACGCATGTCGTGGAACACCTTGACGCCGAGTTCCTCCGCCTGCGCCGGGATCAGGGTCGGCGGCGCGATCACCCGCACCCGGCTGCCCATCGTCGTCAGCAGGTGGATGTTGGAGCGCGCCACCCGGGAGTGCAGAACGTCGCCGCAGATGGCTATGGTGAGCCCCTCCAGCCGGCCGCGCCGGCGGCGGATGGTCAGCGCGTCGAGCAGCGCCTGGGTCGGGTGCTCATGGGTGCCGTCGCCGGCGTTGATCACCGCGGCATCGACTTTCTGTGCCAGCAGGTTGGGCGCGCCGGACTGGTCGTGGCGCACCACCAGCAGGTCGCAATGCATCGCGTTCAAGGTCGCCGCGGTATCGAGCAGCGTCTCGCCCTTGTTCACCGAGGAGGTCGAGACCGACATGTTGATGACGTCCGCACCCAGCCGCTTGCCGGCGAGCTCGAAGCTGGTGCGGGTGCGGGTGCTGTCCTCATAGAACAGGTTGATCAGGGTCTTGCCGCGCAGCAGGTCGCGCTGGGTCTTGCCCGAACGGTTCAACAGCACGTAGCTGTCGGCGAGGTCGAGCAGTTGGGCAATGGCGGGGGGATGCAGCCCCTCGATCGCGAGCAGATGACGTTCCGGGTAAACCACGCCGCTTGGTCGCAGAAATGTTCCGGCTTCGTCAAGCGATCCGCGCTCCCGATTGGGGTTGCGCGCGCCACGCGAAACATCCCACGATCCAGGTGCGACGCCCGGCCACCATCAAAGCGCCGGCGCGCATTAGGGGAGCGTCCATGTCCGAAGTCACCCGCCGTGCCGTGCTGGGCACCGCAATAACCGCCGGCACCGTGATCCCGGCCCGTGCGCGGGCCGAAACCAGGACCATCCGCGTCGGCGTGCTGACCGACATGGCCGGTGCCTATGCCGCCAACACCGGCGCCGGATCGGTGCTGGCGACCCG
>JANXRT010000155.1 GCA_025356735.1 Acetobacteraceae bacterium
TGCTGCGGGTGTTCAACTGCGGCGTCGGCATGGTGCTGATGGTGAAATCGGCCGGGCCGGCGCTGGCCGCCCTGGCCGAGGCGGGTGAAACCGCGTTTCGTATCGGGACCGTCCTGACGGGCGAGGGCGCGGCAAGCGCGCGCATCCGCACCCCCACGGGCTGGCCGTCCTGAACGTGCGAAGGAAGGTCGCGATCCTGATCAGCGGCCGCGGCTCCAACATGGCTGCACTGATAGCGGCGGCGGCGGCACCCGCCTTCCCGGCCGAGATCGTGCTGGTGCTGTCGAACCGGCCGGCTGCCGGCGGGCTCGACCTGGCACGGCGGACCGGCGTTCCAGCCGAGGCGATCGACCATCGCGACTTCCCGGGCGACCGCGCCGGCCACGAGGCGGCGATCGACGCACGGCTGCGTGCCGCCGGCGTGGAGATGGTCTGCCTCGCCGGCTACCTGCGCCGGCTGACGCCGTTCCTGGTCGGGAGATGGGCGGGCAACATGCTCAACATCCATCCAAGCCTGCTGCCGGCGTTTCCGGGGTTGGACACCCACCGCCGCGCGCTGGAGGCCGGGGTGGCGTTGCATGGCTGCACTGTACATCTCGTTACCGACACGCTGGACGGCGGCCCGATTTTGGCCCAGGCCGCGGTGCCGGTTCTTGCCGATGATAATGAGGCAAATCTCGCGGCGCGGGTGTTGGTGCAGGAACATTTTCTATACTCGTTGGCATTAAAGTATCGCATCGATGGTTCGGCCTGCTTTTTGGCACCTCAGGCAAGTCTTTGTAGCTTGATGCCACTGTAGCAGATGCTGTTCTTCAGATTGACTCAACTACCTGGTTTTGTCGTAATTCTTTACACTTCCTCTGCCGGTTCCACTTCTTCCATTTGATCCCGGAACGAAGAAATCAGCCTTTACAGAGATTTGCGCCACTTCACGCGTGTTGGCACGGACTCTGCATTACTTGGGTAGCTACCCACATTTCATAGGACTCATTCAATGAGCTACGTGACCAAGACCCTTCAGCTCGCCGCCTTGGCGGCAAGCTTCGCAACCGCCGGTGCCATGCAGGCACAGGCATCTCCCTTCGGTCCGGCCGACGCCACGATCTCGTTCCTGTTCGCGCCGGTCGTGACGACCACGGCGCCGACCGGGACCGCCAACCTGTCCGGCAACATCTTCGCCTCGTCGGCAGACGGCACGCTTCACGGCATCGGGGCCGGCACCAGCTCGGGCACGATCACCTTCTCGACGACTCCTGGCTCCACGGTTGTCGAGGCTGCCCCGGTCCTGTTTTCATTCGCCGACGGCTCGGGCGGATTTTTCAACTTCGATTTGACCAGCGTGAAGACGACGAGCTTCCTCCTCTCTCCCGGCGTGTCGAGCACGATCGCGCTGTATCTGCTTGGCATTACCGGCGACACCAACCTGGGCCTGACCGCAACTCCGACCAGCGTTACCCTGACGCTGAACCAGACTGGAACGTCGCAATTTTCTGCCTCCGCCAGCCTGGCCAACCCGCCTGCGCCGCCGCCGCCTGTCGAGACCCCGGAGCCGGCAACCCTGACCCTGCTGGGCGTGGGCTTGCTCGGCCTCGGCGCGGCGCGTCGCCGCTCGCTCTGAGTCTTTCTACAAGGCTTGTCTGAGTCAAAGGGCGGCGAAAGCCGCCCTTTCGATTCGCCGCCCTTTCAATTCGACGGACGCCGCCACATGCCTGGCAAGATGGTTGCACCATCTGCCCCCGATGCCATAGAAGGCAGCAGAGCCACCTTCGGATTGAAACCTGCCATGGCAACACAGCCGACACGCTTCACCGGCCCCCAGACTCCCGAAGCCCTGTTCGCGGAGCGCCAGAAGTTCTGGGGCGGCTTCATGAACTTCGGCACCGGCGTAGTCATCGCGCTCGTCGTGCTGCTGGCGCTGATGGGCATCTTCCTGACCTGATCGTTCGCCGCGGGAGAAGAAAATGCAGCTTGGTCGATTGGGCGTCTGGTACGCCCTGGGCCGGATGGCGACGGCGGACGAATTGCATTGCTTCGTCTCGACCGTCGAGGATCTTGGCTACTCGGCGCTGTGGTACCCCGAAGCCACCGACTACGAATCCCTCTCGGTCGCCAGCTTCATGCTGGCGCGCTCGCGCACGCTGAAGGTTGGCAGCTCGATCGCCAACATCTATGCCCGCGACGCGTTCACCTCGCGCCGCGGCCTTGCGACGTTGACGCAGCTCTACGACAGCCGGTTCATCCTCGGCCTCGGCGTCAGCCACGCGCCGATGGTGGAGGGGCTGCGCGGCCACAACTACGGCAAGCCGCTGCCGGCGATGCGCGACTACCTCGACATGATGTACAAGGACCAGAAGGACACCGGCGACTGGCAGGTGATGCTCGCGGCACTCGGTCCGCTGATGCTGAAGCTATCCTTCGAGCGCACGATGGGCGCGCTGCCCTACAACACGACCCCTGAACACACGCGACGCGCCGCCGCTGCCATGCAGGCCGGCAGCCACCTCGCGGTCGAGCAGAAGTTCACCATTGAGACCGACCCGGCGCGCGCCCGCGCGCTCGGCCGCGCCGAACTCGGCCGCTACATGAAGCTGCCGAACTACCGCAACCACTGGCTGCGCATCGGCTTCACCGAGGCCGACCTGGCCGATGGCGGCTCCGACAAATTCATCGATGCGATGGTGAACTGGGGCGATGTCGCTGCCGTGAAGCGCCAGGTCCAGGCTCATTTCGATGCCGGCGCAACCCATGTCTGCATTCAGCCGGTGCATGAGGCGGGAGATTTCGCCGCACGCGACGCCATGCTGAAGGCCATGGCGGATACCTGACGCCGCAGGCAGGCGCCGGCAGGCTGCGCACGATGGCGCAGCGCCGGCAGGCAGGGCGCGAGCTTCGCCACGCCACGCCGAGAAGCCTGAATGCCGGGTGGAGGGCGCCGGTCAACCGGGCTGATCCGGTGCAGCGGCTGATCGACACCGGCCGTGACCGGATCGCTGAGCTGCTGCCGATCCGCTATCACCGCATGCGCCAGTCGCCGTTCGCCTTCCTGCGCGGCGCGGCTGCGGTGATGGCCGCCGACCTGGCCCCAATCGCGGTTTCAGGGCTGGTCGTGCAGGGCTGCGGCGACGCCCATCTGGCGAATTTCGGCGCCTGCGCGGCGCCCGGCGGCGGAGCGACGTTCGACATCAACGATTTCGACGAAACCCTGCCGGCGCCGTTCGAGTGGGATCTGAAGCGTCTGGCGACCAGCTTCGCGGTCGATGCGCGCAGCCGGGGCATGGCCGACAAGACCTGCCGCAATCTCGCCCGCACCTCGGTGATGGGCTACCGGGTGCAGATGGCGGCGCTGATGCGGCTCGATCCGCTGCAGGTGTGGAATTCGCGCATCGACGCGGTCGAGGCGCTGTCGGGCATCGAGGATCTCCGCGCGCGCGACCGCGAGGTCAGGCGGCTGCAGGTCGCGACCGATGCCGCGCGGGCCGGATTTCCGAAATTGCTGGAACGCCATCAGGGCACCTGGCGAATCCGTGCCAATCCGCCGCTGGTGCTACCGCTCGGCGGGCGCGACGATGCGACGCACGAGCAGGCGGCGCGGGCGGCGCTGCAATCCTACCGCGCCAGCCTGCCGGTGGAGCGCCGCGTGCTGCTCGAACGCTACCGGCTGACCGATCTCGCCTTCAAGGTGGTCGGCATCGGCAGTGTCGGCACCTTCTGCGCGGTGGCGCTCTATACCACGGCCGATGACGACACGCTGCTGCTGCAGCTGAAGGAGGCCGGGCCATCGGCGCTGGCGCCGTACACCCGGCCAAGCGCGTTCGCCAACGAGGGCCAGCGCGTGGTGGTCGGCCAGCGCATCCTGCAGGCGGCACCCGATCCGTTCCTTGGCTGGACGCACGACGCCGGCGACGACCGGCACTGCTACATCCGCCAGCTCAAGGACCCACGCCTGGCGATGCAGATCACCGAGCTTTCCGATGGGGCGCTGTCGCACTATGCCATGCTGTGCGGCCAGACCTTGGCGCGCGGTCATGCACGGTCGGGGGATGCGGCGATGATTTCGGGCTACATGGGCAGCAGCGGCGCTTTCGACAGCGCGATCTCGGAGTTCGCGATGCGCTACGCCGACCAGACCGAGCGCGACTGGCGGCTGTTCCTGGAGGCGATCAAGTCTGGCCGGATCGAGGCGAGCTCGCCATGATATCGGAGGCGTTGCTGGATGAGGCCGAGGCTTTGCTGGCGGCGTGCCGGGTGCACGGGAAAAGACTCGCGACGGCCGAGAGCTGCACCGGGGGCCTGATCGCCGCCTGCCTGACGGCGATCGGCGGATCGTCCGATGTCGTCGATCGCGGCTTCGTCACCTATTCCAACGAGGCCAAGAACGAGCTGCTGGGGGTGCCGATGGGGCTGATCCAGGCGGTTGGCGCGGTCAGCGAGCCGGTTGCCCGGGCGATGGCCGAGGGTGCCCTGGCACGCTCGAACGCCGGCATCACGGTGTCGGTCACCGGAGTCGCGGGGCCGGGCGGCGGCAGCACGGAAAAACCGGTCGGGCTGGTATGGTTCGGACTGGCGGCGGCGGGTCATGCCGTTCATTCCGAGCGCCATGTTTTTCCGGGCGACCGCACGGACATTCGCGCGGCCACCGTCGCCATGGCTTTCACGCTGATCCGATCGCGGCTCTGACACGCGGGCCGGCATGAATTCCCCGCTGTCGGGGCGCCCTCGGCTGGAGCAGGTCGCGCTGGTCGCGGCGCTGCTGACGCCGATCCTGCTGATGCACGGCCACGCCATCGCCGAAGGGTTGATGGGCGTGGTGGATGCCTGTTTCCTCTGGCGTTGCGCGTCCGCCAAGGACTGGCGCTGGCTGCGGCAAGGCTGGGTGCCGTTCGCGCTGGCCTGGTGGGGCTGGCTGGTGGTGTGCTCGCTGCCCCTGCCCGCCTGGCATCTTGGCGAGACCGGCGCCGGGTCGCTAATCCAGGCGCTGCTTGTCGCGCGATTCCTGATCTTCACCGCGGCGCTGGAGCATTTCGTGTTTCGAGACGCCGCCGCGCGACGCTGGATGTGGGGCGTGCTGGCGGCCAGCGCCGCCTGGATCGCCGGATCGTCGGTGATCCAGTTCGTGTTCGGGCGCAACCTGTTCGGCTTCCCGCCCGGCGGCGACGGCGAGCTGACTGGGCCGTTTGGCATGCCGCGCGCAGCACCGCCCTTGAGCCGCATCCTGCTGCCGGTGCTGCTGCCGGTCGCGGCCAGGCTGTTTTCGCGCGGCCGAGCCTGGCCACTGCTCGGCGCCTACGCGCTGCTGCTCGGCGGCATGGCGGTGATGGTGCTGATCGGCCAGCGCATGCCGCTGCTGCTGACCGTGCTCGGCTTCCTGGTCGCCGGATTGCTGCTGCGCCAGTTCCGTGCTGCGATCTTCTTTTCCGTTCTCGCCGGCGCCGCGCTGGTTGCCGCGTCCGCGGTGGTGTCGCCGCCGACCTACTTCCGGCTGGTCGAGAAATTCTCGGTCCAGATGGAGCATTTCGCCGCCAGCCCGTATGGTCAGCTTTATGCGCGCGCGGCCGAGATCGGCCGGCAGAACCCGATCACCGGGCGCGGCTACGACACGTTCAGGAATTTCTGCGCAGATCCACGCTACTTCCGCCCGACCTTCGACGGCAGTCAGGGCGATGGCGGCGGGGCGGCGATCTGCGCCCAGCATCCGCATAACTTCTACCTTCAGGCGTTCGTCGAATCGGGTGTGCCTGGCCTGGTGCTGTTCTGCATCCTGGCGCTTGCCTGGCTTCGCCCATTGGTCTGGGGCCTGTGGCGCGACCCCGATCCGTTGCGCGTCGGGCTGTTCGCCTCGATCTTGATCCAGCTCTGGCCGCTCGCCTCGACCAGCGCCTTCACCTCGATGCCGATGGGTGGCTGGTTCTTCCTGCTGCTCGGGATCGCCCATGCCCATTCGCGATGGAGAAACACATCTTAGAAGGATTGCAGCGCGTCGCGGTGGTCCAACCGCTGCCCGGCATCGGCGACATGATCTGGCATCTGCCGCATATCCGCGCCATCGCGACCGCGGTCGGCGCGCCTGTGACGGTGATCGCCAAGCCACGCTCGGCCGCCGATCAGCTGCTCGCCGCCGATCCGGCGGTCGCCGACGTGATGTGGGTCGATCGCAACCCGGACCAGGGCGTCGGCCGCCATGATGGCGTAGCCGGCCAGTGGCGCCTGATCCGCGACCTGCACCGGCGCCGGTTCGAGGCCGTCGTGCTGCTGCATCACAGCCACACGCTGGCGTTTTCCTTATTCCTGGCCGGCGTGCCGGCGCGGTTCGGCTATGGCTACGGCGTGCAACGATGGTTGCTCAACTGTGGTCCGCATCTTCCGCCATCCTGCCTGCCGTGGCACCCGTTCGACCAGGCGACCGAGTATCTCCGGATCAGCGGGATCGAAATGGCCGAGGCCGAACCGCGGCTTCGCGTCGGTGATGCGGCGCGTGCCGCCATCGAAACGCGGCTGGATGGCTGGCCGCGGCCGTTCGTCACCATCGGCATCGGCAGCTCCGAGCCCTACAAGCAATGGGGACCCGACCGGTTTGCCGGCTTGCTGATCCGGCTGGCCGATGCCGGCTGGCCCGCCCTGGTGCTGGTCGGCGGCCCCGCGGAAGCCGAACTCGCCGACGCCATCGTTTCACGCATCGGCCGGCGGGCGGAAAGGCTGGTGACCGCGATCGGCTGGAGCCTGACGGAACTCGGCGCGCTGTTCGCCGCGGCTTCGTTCTACGTCGGCAACGATACCGGGATGATGAACATGGCCGCCGCCAGCGCCATCCCGACATTTGGCCTGTTCGGCGCGACGCCGCCGTTCCACCATGCCGGCCATATCGTGCCGGTGCTGCCGCCGGACCGGCGGATCGCCAAGGCCGACGGCATGGCGAGGATCCGGGTCGATACCGTGGTGGAGGCAATCACCCGGCATCGCGGCGGCCTGGCACCGTCCGGCGCCACGCCGATAATCGCGGACGCGGTGGTCCCATGCCGGCTGTGCGGACGCCCGGCGCGCTGCCTGGATGTCGATCATGCAGGCTATCAGGAACCCGATCGGTTCCGGATCTTCGGCTGCGACGCCTGCGACGTCCAGTTCGCCGATCCCCCCGCAGTGCCGGCCGGACTATACGAGCACATCTACCGCAACGTCACGGTCATGCCGGGCTACGCGCGGTATGCCGGCTACGCGGCCGGGATCAAGGATCAGCCGGACCCACTCGGTTGGCTGGCGGCGCAGGAGGATGTCTACTGGTTCGTGGCCGAGAGTCTTCGCGCGCTCGGTGTCAGCCCGGACGACGCGGTGTTCGAGGTCGGCAGCGGGCTTGGTTATCTGACCTACGCCTTGCGCCGCGCGGGCGTTGCCGCCACCGGACTCGACCTTTCGGAAACCGCGGTGGCGAGTGCCATCGAAAGGTTCGGCCCGTATTTTCAAGCCGGGAGCGCAGACAGCGTGGCGCCGGGCAGTGCCGCCGTGGTGATCCTCACCGAGTTGATCGAGCATGTTGCCGACGCCGATGCGCTGCTTGGCGAGGTGGTCGCCATGCTGGCGCCCGATGGCGCGGTGCTGCTCACCACGCCGAACAAGTCCGCGGCCAAGCTGGGCGCCGTGTGGGACACCGAGAACCCGCCGGTGCATCTGTGGTGGTTTTCCGAAACCGCGATGCGGGTGCTGGCCGACCGGAACGGGCTGGAGGCCACCTTCTTCGATTTTTCCGCGTTCAACGCCATCCGGATCGAGGGGCTTGGTCCTCCGCCGGAATACCTGTCACGGCCGCCCTTCCTGGATGCGGCCGGCCTGCCGATCGTGCTGCAGTCGGCCTATGACCCGGACGAAACCGAGGCGCAGATGGCCGAGCAACGCGGCGCGCGCTACCGGCAGGCCAAGGCGAACCTGGCGGCACAGCGCGCTGATTGCATGGGCGTGATCCTACGCCGCAGGTAGAAAGGTCGGGCTTCTAATCGGGCAGAGGAATGAACTCCCGCTCATCCCCGGGCACGGTGCCAAACCGGCCGGCCCGCCAATCCGCCTTAGCGCCCTCGATCCGGTCCTTGGAGCTGTGGACAAAGTTCCACCACACATGCCGCGGCCCATCCATAGGCTCGCCGCCGAGCAAAATCAGGCGGGATTGCTGCGTGGCCTTGACGGTGATCCGGTCGTCGGGCCGGAACACTAGCAGCCGGTGGGCGCCATAGGCCTCGCCGGCGATCTCAATCTCGCCATCGACGACATAGACCGCACGTTCGGCGTGCTCGTCAGGCAGCGGCACGGAACGGCCGACTTCCAGCGCCACGTCGGCGTAGAGCATGCTCCAGTCGGTCTTGACCGGAGAGCGCACGCCGTAGCCGTGACCGACGATCATGCGCAGCCGCACGCCGGCATCGTCGAGGTGCGGCAGTTGCGCCGCGTCGTGGTGGAAGAAGCCGGGTTCGTCCTCCTCATGCGCCCGGGGCAGCGCGATCCAGCTCTGGATGCCTTGCATGCGCAATCCGCTGGCGCGCAGGTCGGGGGCGGTTCGTTCGGAATGGGCGATACCGCGCCCGGCGGTCATCCAGTTGACGTCGCCGGGGACGATGTCGGCGAGGGTGCCAAGTGTGTCGCGATGGCGGATGCCGCCTTCAACCAGGTAGGTCAGGGTGGCGAGGCCGATATGGGGATGCGGGCGCACGTCCATGCCTTCGCCAGGTTCGAACACCGCCGGACCCATGTGGTCGAGGAAGATGAATGGCCCGACCATGCGGCGGTTGACGCTTGGCAGGGCGCGGCGAACGCGGAAGCTGCCGAGATCCTTGACGCCGGGTTCGACGACGAGATTGACCGCGCCATTCGCCAGGGGGTTGCCAGGTTCGAAGTCGGTCAGCCAGCTCACGTCGTTTTCCTTTCAGGTCTCCGATCCTGTGCCAAGACATCTCGCAGGATACCGATTGCGGTTTCGATGCCCTGCGCATCGACATCGAGGTGGGTGCAGGCTCGGCCGCGATGCTCGCCCATGACCGAGAACATCAGGCCGTGCGCGCGGGCCTGCTCGGCCAGGCGTTCGGCGGGCAGGCCGGTGCCGGCGGTGTCGA
>JANXRT010000162.1 GCA_025356735.1 Acetobacteraceae bacterium
ACTTGTCGCTGACTTCCTGCGGTGCGGTCACGTTGCCGAGCGACTTCGACATCTTGCGGCCGCGCTCGTCCATCACGAAGCCATGCGTCAGCACGGCCTTGAACGGCGCCTGCCCACGCGAGCCGATGGCCTCCAGCAGGCTGTGCTGGAACCAGCCGCGATGCTGGTCGGAGCCTTCGAGGTAGAGGTCGGCCGGCCATGGCAAGCCGCGCGCCTCCAGCACGAAGGCGTGGGTGCAGCCGGATTCGAACCAGACGTCGACGATGTCGAAGACCTGCTCGTAATCGTCCGGATCACGTCCGTTGCCGAGGAAGCGTGATGGCGGCGACGAGTACCAGGAATCGGCGCCCTCGGTCCGGAACGCCTCGGTGACGCGGGCCATGATGTCGGGATCGCGCAACGGCTCACCGGTGCGCTTGTCCACGAACACGGCAATCGGCACGCCCCAGGCGCGCTGGCGCGAGATGCACCAGTCCGGCCGGCTGGCGACCATCGAGCCGAGCCGGTTGCAGCCGGCCTCGGGAACGAATTCGGTCTCGGCGATGGCGGCCAGCGCCGTGTCGCGGATGCCGTCCGGCCCGTCCATGCGGATAAACCATTGCGGGGTGGCGCGGAAGATCAGCGGCGCGCGCGAACGCCAGGAGTGCGGGTAGGAATGCACCAGCGTGCCGCGCGCCAGCAGCCCGCCGGCATCGGTCAGCGCGATGCTCATCGGGTCGCCGGCTTTGTAGACATGCACGCCGGCGAACAGCGGTACCCAGGCGTTGAAGGTGCCATCATCGCCGACCACCTCGGGCACCTCGATGCCGTTGGCGCGGCCGAGCACGAAGTCGTCCTCGCCATGGCCCGGTGCTATATGGACGAAGCCGGTGCCCATCTCGGTGGTGACGAAGGCCGCCAGCAGCACTGGCGCGTCATGGTCGTAGCCGTGCCCGCGCAGCGGATGGGCGCAGACTGTGCCGGCGAGCTCTTCGCCCTTGTGGACATGCACCAGATGGTGCGTGACGACACCTGTGCTGTCGCAGAACGCGGGCAGCAGGTCGAGCGCCACCAGCAGGCGCTCGCCGACGACAGCCAGCGAACCGTCGGCCACGCCATCGACCCGCACCAGCGCGTAGTCGATGTCGGCGCCGGCGGCCAGGGCGCGGTTGGCGGGCAGGGTCCACGGCGTCGTCGTCCAGATCACCACCGACGCGCCCGCAAGATCGGCGATGGGCGAATGCACGACCGGAAAGCGAACGAACAGGGTGACGCTGGTATGGTCGTGATACTCGATCTCGGCCTCGGCCAGGGCGGTCTTCTCGACCGGCGACCACATCACCGGCCGCAGCCCGCGATACAGCGCGCCATTCAGCAGGAATTTTCCGATTTCACCGGCAATCGCAGCCTCGGAGCCGAAATCCATCGTCGCGTAGCGGTTGTCCCAATCGCCCAGCACCCCGAGCCGCTTGAACTCGGCCGCCTGCACCCGCATCCAGCGATCGGCGTAAGCGCGGCATTCGGCGCGGAACTGCAGGATCGGCACCGCATCCTTATCCTGCTTCTCGCGGCGGTACTCCTCCTCGATCTTCCACTCGATCGGCAGGCCGTGGCAGTCCCAGCCGGGAATGTACAGCCCGTCCTGGCCGGCCATCTGGCGGCTGCGGTTGATCACGTCCTTGAGGATCTTGTTGAGCGCGTGGCCGATATGCAGGTTGCCGTTGGCGTAGGGCGGCCCATCATGCAGGATGAATTTATCGCGGCCGGCCGAGGCTTGGCGGAGCCGGTCCCACAGCCCCATCGCCTGCCACCGCGCCAGGATCGCCGGTTCCTTCTTCGGCAGGTCGCCGCGCATCGGAAAGCCCGTCCGTGGCAGGAACACGGTCTTGCTGTAGTCCTGGGTGGCCAGGTCCGGCTTGTCGTTCATGGCAGGGTTCTCCGCGGCGGAACCGCGATCAGGGGCGCTGAAACAATAATGGCGGGCCGTCGACCCGGCGGCCGTCAGGTCGCCGGGGAGGTAATTCGCGCCTGGGTGAAAAACCTACGCATGTCGCGATCATGCCCTATTCTGCGCCGACGCGAAAGCCGTTCGTTGCGCCAGCGTCTCGCGCGCTTGCACGGCATCGGCGGCGATCCGCGCGCGGAGTTCGTCGAGGCCGGAAAATTTCTGCTCCGGACGCAGGAAGGCGTGCAGCGACACCGCCAGCTCCTGGCCATACAGATCGCCCGCATAGTCGAAGATGTTGACCTCAAGCCGGCTCTCCAGCCCCTCGTTGACCGTCGGCCGGCGGCCGAGATTGGCAACGCCGGCATGTTCCGAGCCATCCGGCAGCCGGATGGTGACGGCATAAACGCCGCGCGCCGGCTCCAGATGCCGGCCGAGCTGGATGTTGGCGGTGGGAAAGCCGATGGTGCGGCCGCGCTTGTCGCCGTGCGCCACCTCGCCCCGGATGGTCCACGGCCGGCCAAGCTCGGCGGTGGCGCGTTCCGGGTAGCCGTCCTGCAGCGCGCGGCGGATGCGGGTGGACGATAGCGGCCCCTGAGCATCGGCCAGCGCCGGTACCAAGGTCAGGCCGATGCCAAGCGCTTCCGACCTAGCCGCCAGAAACCCGGCATCGCCGCCGCGGCGATGGCCGAAGGCGAAATCGACGCCGGCGGCCAGATGGCGGGCGCCGATCCCGTCATGCAGGACCTCGAAAACGAAATCCTCGGCGGTGCGGTAGCTGAAACCACTGTCAAACGGCATCTCGAACAGCAGTTCGACCCCGCAGGCCGCCAGCGCGTCGGCCCGCTCGGCGGCGAGGGTCAGCCGGAATGGCGGATCGTCGGGCCGGAAGACCTCGCGTGGATGTGGCTCGAAGGTCAGCACGGCGAGCCGCGCGTCGGGCCGCGCCGCGTGGGCGGCGCGCAGCAGGTAGGCGTGGCCGAGATGCACACCGTCGAAATTGCCTAGCACGACGACCGCGCCGCGGGCCTCCTCCGGCAGGTTGCGCCACGTCTGGAAGATTTTCATGGCTGCTTTTTGCGTGAAGACGGGTTCGAGATCAATCGCCTGTGGAAAATGGACACCGCCGGCGCGCGCGTGCAAAACGCGGCCGGCATGCTGTTCAACTCCCAAGCGTTCATCCTCGGCTTCCTGCCCGCCGTGCTGCTGATCTACTACGCGCTGGCGGGTTCCCAACCGTGGCGGCAGGGCTTTCTGGTGGGCGCATCGCTGGTTTTCTACGGCTGGTGGGACGTTCGTTACGTGCCGCTGCTGGCCGGGCTGACGCTCGCCAATTGGGCGATCGTGCAGTGGTTTTCGAAGCATCGCGCGCTGTGGATCCCGACGCTTGGCGTGGCCCTCAACCTCGCCGTGCTCGGCCTGTTTAAATACGCCGACTTCTTCCGCGCCAACGCCTTTACCGTGGTTGGGGCGCCGTTCGAACCCTGGCGGCTCATCCTGCCGCTCGGCATCAGCTTCTTCGTTTTCCAGAAGATCTCCTACCTCATCGACCTGCGCCGCGGCGACCGCCACATCTACGGATTGCTCGATTTCAGCCTGTTCGTGACCTTCTTCCCGCAGCTCATCGCCGGGCCGTTGGTCCGCCACAACGAGATCATCGAGCAGTTCCGCGCCAATCCGCGCGGTCCGGAGATGTGGCAGAATCTCGGTCGGGGCTTTTTGCTGTTCACGATCGGCGTGGCCAAAAAGGTTCTGCTGGCCGACACCATCGCGACCATCGCCGATCCGCTATTCGCCCAGCCTGACCCGCTGACCATGGTCCATTCCTGGCTCGCCGCCATCGCCTACACGCTGCAGATCTATTTCGATTTCTCCGGCTACTCCGACATGGCGATCGGGCTGGCGCGGATGTTCGGCCTGCGCCTGCCGCAGAATTTCGACGCGCCCTACCGTTCGGTCTCGATCCGCGATTTCTGGCGCCGGTGGCACATGACCCTGTCGCGATTCCTGCGCGACTACCTCTACATCCCGCTTGGCGGCAACCGGTGCGGCGCCTGGCGCCAGGCCGGCAAC